>CBDTTT010000110.1:0-5933 GCA_965363345.1 uncultured Chromatiales bacterium | reverse complement strand
TTCGCCTTGGGAATTTGTAGGTTCGTCTCTACGCGCATAAATGCGCCGATAGCAGGGTCAAGCACAAACATGTCGACCCCTTCACCCACAGTTAGAGTAAAGATGGTTGAAGAACCATAAAGAATATAACCAGCCGCAACCTGTTCTGTACCTGGCTGCAACAAGGACTCTTTCGGTGACACACCCGAGCGATTTCGCAAAATACTAAAAATTGTTCCGACTCCGCCACAAACATCGAGGTTCGAAGAACCGTCCAACGGGTCAAACAATATGCAGTACTTTTGATCATCGTCTTCGGCACCGATGATGACCGGCTCTTCATTTTCCTCAGAAGCCACTATCGCAACACCATCACGTGCGGCCAATATCCGTAGCAAAATGTCATTAGCGATCACATCCAGTTTCTGTTGCGACTCGCCCTGTATATTCTCATTGCCCACCTCGCCCAATACATCTTCTAATCGAGCACGGCGCACACTCGCAGAGATCATCTTTGCCGAGATCGACAATGCCGACAAAATCCATGACAAGGTGCCGGTCGCATTTTCCTGACGGGCTTCATTCGATAGGATATGGCTCTGCAAAGTGATCATTTCGTTATCAGTATTAGGCATCGTTCTCTTCCATAAAAAAGGCCGGGCAAAGCCCGACCTTGAGGATGTTCAATTCGGTATTAAGCCAATCAATAGCGAGCAATAATAGCCGTTCGGCTAGCACTGCGCAGCGTCGATATACCTTAATCCGGCCAATACTTTATAGCGGATCAGCCGCTGGTGTACCGGCTGAACTAGCCGGCAATACTGGCTTGGCAATATATGCCTTCGGTATTTCACCCGTCAAAGCCTGTAAAAACGTGACAATAGACTTTACCTGAACCTGGTCTAGTGTCCGCCCAACCTGATACTCCGCCATTAGTGACACGGCTTCATCTAGCGCTGCGACAGAGCCGTTGTGGAAATAAGGGCCGGTCTTAGCGATATTCCGCAGCGATGGCACTTTAAAGAACAACTTGTCGTATTCCTGTCCGGTAGCATCGAAACGCCCCAAATCAGATTGATCTGGCCAGGGTTTGATCAGGCCCAGTTTTTGATACATCAAGCCACCAACATAGGGACCCATATGACAGCTCGCACAACCCGCGTCCAGAAACGCGACCAAGCCCTGTTGCTCAGCATCGTTCAGCGCAGACTGATCACCTCCAAGAAAAGCATCCCAACGACCGGGCGTAGTAAGTTTGCGCTCAAAAGCACCGATTGCTTTACCAAAGTTGTCATACGTAACGGGGTCTGATGCATCGGGGAACGCTGCTGCAAATGCCTCGACATACCCTGGGATAGAATTCAGTACTTTGAGGACAGCGGCTTCATCAGGCATCGCCATTTCGACCGGATTCAACACCGGGCCTTTGGCCTGCTCTTCAACATCCGCCGCACGCCCATCCCAAAACTGAGTGAGATGTCCAGCGGCGTTATAAACCGTCGGTGAATTTCGGCCACCAACTTGATCGCGGTGACCATTAGACACAGACTTGTTATCGACACCAAAAGTATCTAGGCCATGACAACTGTTGCACGAGACATCATGATTCTTTGATAGACGCTCGTCGAAATAAAGCATCCGACCGAGAGCAACCTTCTCCTCGGTAACAGGGTTGGCAGCCGATTCCATCACCGCCGGCACCTGTTGAAATAAACCAAGGCGGGCAGTATCAACCTCCGCCTGAACAGCGGTAACCATACCGCCGAAAATAACCAGAAAAAACAACTTAAACACTGAATGCATTACTAAATCCTGTACTAATTTCACCTTAGTCTTTTTTATAGCATAGACAGAATCCAATCAGCTATCAGCGATTACCGAACATAGCGCTCAGTACTATTAACGTTAAAAAAATAGCAATGATTAATGCGGGAGTTTCGAAGGCTTTCACAACCTCATTCTTGAGGTCAGGCATTAGAAAAGCCGCGCATCATCCTGAAGGCCTAGAAAGCTACAATTATATTTATCACCCTGCTGCAATAACTGCGGATAGGGTTTCAAAAATCAATTACTTAAGGCAGGCCGGGATAGTCGACTTCGGGTTTATCGCCTCGGGGAACCGAGGTAATACCCACATCGTGGCGCGGAAATGCTGAGGCATCAATGGTCTCAAGATAGCCATGCCAGGTCGCATAACCAATCAATGGCAAGATAACAACCAAGCCCAGAAACCCAGTGGCAAAACCAATTAACAAACCAAGACCGATCAAGCAGACCCAGACAAACATGGCTGCTCTATTGCGCAAAACTGCATTTACCGATGTCACTATCGCAGTGATCGTATCGACATTACGATGCATTATCATCGGCAAAGAAAATACGCTTACGCAGAAAGTGATGCCGGTAAAAATCGCACCGACAGTCGTGCCAACGGTGAAATAAGTTAGTAAATCGACAAGACGCGGATTGGACTCGACCGGGAAAAATACATGCACCATTGAGCCCGCGCGTGCCCAGATAAGAAACACAACCAAAAGCACCAAGGCAAAAATAAGTTGATTGTCGACGTAACGCTTACCGGCCGCACGAAAAATACGAATAAAACTCACATCCTGCTTGCGCTCAATTTGAGCGGATATAGCGTACGCGCCGATGCAGGTAAGAGGTGCAAGAAATACAAAACCACCGAGCATCGCAAATACGAACCAGTAACTACCAAAGACAAAGGCAAACAGGACAAGCCCTGCCACCAGCATCGTCATAAATAGACCAAGCGACATACTTGCCACTGGTGCCGAACAGAAGTCTCGCCAGCCGAGCTTTAACCAAAGAAAAGGGGCTCCTGCGGGCAATTGTCGACAGGGCGCGACAAAAGGCAGTTCATCAGCTACCTCCGGTTTCCCATTATTGTCAGACATTGCTCCCTCCCACAGAAACCCACTTAGAGTATCTGTCAGCCCTGCGAGACTGGCGATACGGAGTTACCACGATACAATAGACCACAGTGCGGCGAAAATGCGACTCTAGTTTGGATAAGGACTCGCTACCACTAAGGCTAAATGCGCCAGTAGCCATAGTATTCTATCCGTAAGGTCATACGGCACCATGCAACACACTTAGCACACAGAGGATTCACCATGATTCATATAGACCCCGCATGGCAGGGCGATGTTGCATTTCATGAGCTGGTTTTTGGCAGCTGGCTCACCTTTATTTTTGTCGTAATCCTGTTCGAAAAGGTCCTGCGTGCACCACTTGCGGAATGGAAGTATGTGCTGCTCACCTTCCTGGGCTGCTTCGCGTTCTGGGTAAATCACTATTTTCAGGGTGCGCCGTTCTATATGACGCTGCTCAACGCGTATTCAGCATGCTTCCTGGTCGCTTGGTACTTCATCGCAGTTAGGCCGCAGCAACGCGGTGTTCTCTGGAAGATAGCAGCGACACTATCGGCTATCGTCTTTACCATCGCTTTCATTGGCTTCGAATACATAGCACGCATCGGCATTGCGGAAGGTATTTACGAATTCTGGTTCATGCTAGGCGCGGCATTTGGCTTTGTGGGCATTATTCTCTGGCGCGGCCCCGGAACGGCAACGAAATAAATATACTGCTGAAAAAAGCCTCGCTAGTACGGGGCTTTTTTTATCCGACACGGACTAACCGACGCCGATAGAGCCAGACCCCGGTACATTGCGCCACAATAACCAACGCAACCAGGCACGCTAACGCAACTAAAAAGTAGGACCTGCGCTCCAGTAGCTGAAAATAGATGCCGTGAACAGCAGTAAGTGCAAATGTGACATAGGCCATGCGCTGCAATCGCTTCCACCATGTCAGGCCCAGACGCTGAATGCTGATGTTGTTTGAAATAAGTAACAAGAGCAGACAAAGAAGACCTGTGACGAAGCCCCAGATACTTCCCCAAAAGAACCAGCCATCATCAGACACATTGGATACAAACCGACTCATATAGACCTGATTCATCGAAAAAGCGGTTCCTAACGCAAAATGAATAAGCGCAGTCAATGCGGTCCATATCCCCAAATCACGGCGCAGCAGATCATTCGTAACAGGCTCCGCCCCCGACCAGAGTCGCCATGGACCTATAGCCAAGGTCGCAACAAACAACAGCAGCGACAACCATGCCGACCAAAGACTCATCCGCTCCAGCAGCCCACTCATCTGCCCTGCAAGGGCTGCAGCTGTGAGCGTGAGCAGTGTCAGTTTCAGTAATACGAACTGGCGAAAATAACGTTTCATAGGGAATATCTATGTATGAAGTGTAAGCGCATTCCATCATGAATTGCGCTGCTGATGCTATCCGGATTGTCCGCTATCTGAATCCCCAGCGCTAAAGGCAGCGAATACATTGTCTGTTCTGTTAGGCTTGCCGCGCTAAAATCAGGAATACCATTATGGCCTCACCCGAAATCGATGCAGGAGAACGTGCGAAAGGCTCGTCACTCCAACCTCTAAAAGCCCTCTGGCCTTTCATAAAGCCTTATAGAGGAACGCTGGTACTGGCTATTATCGCACTGCTGGTTGCGGCAGGCGCTCTATTGGCGCTGCCATTGGCCGTCCGTAGTGTCATCGATCAAGGCTTTGAAGGCGAAAACCCGGCCGACATAAACAAGTACTTTATTGCCTTGTTTTTAATAACCTGTCTTTTCGGCTTAGTTGGCGCGATCCGGCTATACCTCGTGACATGGCTTGGCGAACGAGTCGTCGCCGACATGCGCGACAAGGTTTACCAGCGCGTAATCCGGTTAGACCCTGCATTTTTTGAAGTAACACAAACCGGTGAAGTGCTATCGCGGCTAACCACAGATACAACGCTCATTCAGTCGATCGCCGGAGTAGGTATCTCAATCGCCCTACGCGGCGCAATCACGCTTATAGGTGCGCTGGTCATGCTTGTCATAACCAGCCCCAAACTAACGGTCTATATCCTCGTTCTCGTGCCTGTTGTCATCATTCCGATATTGGTTATAGGACGGCGCGTTAGACGCCTGTCGCGTGACTCTCAGGACAGGATTGCCGATTCCAGCGGCATGGCCGGCGAAACGCTGAACGCTGTGCAAACGATTCAGGCCTTCACGCTGGAACAATACCAGAGCGATCGCTTTAGCCGTTTTGTCGAAGAGGCATTTGCTACCGCAGCGAATCGCATCCGTGTGCGCTCCGCAATGACCGGGCTAACTATTGTGGCGCTGTTCGGCACTATTATTCTGGTCCTATGGATCGGTGCGCGATCTGTCATAGCGGGCGAAATCAGTGCCGGCGAACTGAGTCAGTTTGTCCTCTACACGATGTTCGTTGCGAGCTCGGGCGCATCGCTGAGTGAGATGTGGGGCGAAGTGCAGCGTGCAGCGGGTGCGATGGAGCGTCTGCTGGAACTTCTGGGTGCCCGCCCAACCATCCGGGTACCGGAGAATCCACTGCCGCTTCCAGATCAACGTCTCGGCAGTGTTGTCTTTGATAATGTTGATTTCAACTATCCGTCACGTCCGGATCAGCAAGCAATCAGTGATTTCAGTATAGATATAAAGCCGGGCGAAACAGTTGCCTTTGTCGGTCCTTCAGGCGCCGGCAAATCAACGACCTTTCATTTGCTGCTGCGCTTTTATGACCCTAAAAGCGGTCTGTTGAAAATCGATGGCGTTGATATCGCACAGGCTGATCCTGTCGACGTGCGCGGCCGTATTGGTGTCGTGCCGCAAGAGACGGTGATATTCGGCACAAGCGCCATGCAGAACATTCGCTATGGTCGTCCGGATGCTACCGATGAAGAAGTATTTGCTGCAGCCAAAGCTGCCGCGGCTCACGAATTCATCGAGCAGATGCCAGAAGGCTATGACACATTCTTAGGCGAGCGCGGCATGCGTCTGTCGGGCGGGCAAAGACAACGTATCGCGATTGCCCGTGCCATGCTCAAGAACCCGCCGATCCTATTA
>CBDTTT010000109.1:0-5964 GCA_965363345.1 uncultured Chromatiales bacterium | reverse complement strand
TGAATCAACAACATCTTGACCTGAGGTTACGGTGCCAAACACAGTATGGCGGCCATTCAAATGTGGTTGTGGAGAATGCGTAATAAAGAACTGACTGCCGTTAGTGTTAGGTCCGGCATTCGCCATAGAGATAACACAACGTTCATGAGTCAATGGGTTCTCAGAGACTTCACAATCAAAACGATAGCCCGGGCCACCGGAGCCACTGCCCGTAGGATCACCACCCTGAACCATGAAATCAGGAATCACGCGATGAAAAGCCACATCATCGTAGAAACCTTCACCGGCCAGAAACACAAAGTTATTGACGGTTGATGGCGCATGGTCGGCGCTTAATTGCAGTTCGATATCACCTTTATTGGTCTTAATTGTCGCGGAATATGACTTGGCTACATCGATGGCCATTTCCGGCTGGGTATCCCATTGTTTCATTGTTATTCCTTAAGCTAATACGTAAACAGGACGCTACTTTAACACCGTATAAGATCATATGGCTTAAAAGCAGCAGCCCGCAACACCATCAATGCATATATAGATTCTCAAGATGCCATACACTAAAAACATGAACTACGACTTACACAGCCACACGACTGCTTCCGATGGAAAACTAAGCCCGATAGAGTTGGTTGCTGCAGCAAAGCAAGCAGGTGTAGATACCCTTGCTATCACCGATCATGACAATGTGGCCGGTTACTTGCACTGGTCATATAACAATACTGAAGACTCCATAAATGTTATTCCGGGCATTGAGTTTTCAACCACCTGGAACGGGGTGGGTATTCATGTACTGGGCCTAAATATCGATCCTTTGAGTGATGCAATTGCAGATGGTGTGAGCAAGCAGCTCGCCGCACGCGAAGAACGTGCTGTACAAATCATAGAACGGCTACGCAAAGCGGGTTTGGATGTATCACATGATGAACTTATCCTAAGCGCGGACACACACACTCCGGGGCGCCCGCACATTGCGCGCTATCTGGTTCAGAAGGATCTGGTTAAAGATGAACGTACCGCTTTTAAAAAATACCTTGGTGCAGGCAAAACCGGAGACGTAAAAAACCTATGGGCCGAACTGAGCACCATCATCAATTGGATTCGGGACGGCAATGGCACTGCCATACTTGCACACCCCAACAAGTACAAGCTCACTTTGGCGAAATTAGACCGTTTGACTAAGGATTTTGCTTCCCTCGGCGGGCAAGGGCTCGAAGTCATATCGGGCAGACAAGATCTGGAAACCACAACCAGACTGGCGAAGCTATGTGCAGAGCATCAACTGCTCGCCTCACGCGGTTCCGACTTTCATGAACCAGGGCAATCCTGGGCCCAACTCGGCAACATCGCCCCCCTCCCAAATCAATGCCAACCGGTGTGGGAACACTGGTAGCAACACTCTTGAACTCTTGTGACAAACTGTTACATTGGAATTAAGCGATAAATAACAAGAGTTTACTGGGCCCCCTGCGGACAGCGCCCAGTTGATGCCGGCACAGTTGAATCCAGATGCGCGCCTCTCCCGAAAACTCTTTTATATATAGGGGGATGCGCTTGCCCCTTAAGAAAGATTGCAAAAAAGCACAAGGGATATGGGAGCAACACAATGAAGGTTTACAGAGAAGCGTCCAGCAGCGACGGAGTAAAGCAGGCTAACTTTACCCAAGCAGTTGAAGGGGTTAGTGGCGCCACTGATGAGGAGTTCTCCGACTCCAGAATGAATCTTTACAAATCGCCTGAAGGCTATCAGGCGATTATGAACTGGTACAACGATATCGTTGCAGACATCGAGATTGATGTTGAATCTAAGTATGTCGAAACACGCTTTGGTCGGACACATATGCTTGCTTGCGGCGATGAAAATGCACCGCCTTTGTTCCTACTGCCCGGCATCGCAGGCTGCGCACCCCTATGGAGACGTCAGTTTGTAGATTTCGCGAAGTCTCATCGTGTTTATGCGCTGGACATCGTCGGACAACCCGGCAAAAGTGATACCAACATCGTATCGTTTCTAAATAGTGACTTTGTACACTGGTTAACCGATGTGCAGGATGAGCTCGGCATCGAAAAAGCTGACTATCTTGGTAACAGTGTCGGCGGCGCGCTTTGTATGCAGATGGCTATCGAACAGCCTGATCGTGTGAACAGCATAGTTTTGCTTGCTCCAACAGGCGTTGCAAGAGCTAAGTTCCCAATCAATATTCTGATAACCAAGGTGCTTAGGAAAAATAAAGATGCCAATGCATTGGAGAAAGAACTCACTGCTAAATCTGTCAACAAGTCGACCAATGGCAATGCTACAGAGGCCGGTGGTGGCGGTGGCAAATTCGGTACCTTCGACCGGCAGCTAGCAAGAGCAATGGCGCTGGCAACCAAGCACTATCGGGTAGATAAATCGGTTGGTGTATACAACGAAGCAACCAGCAAAGTGCATATCCCGACTGGCCTAAGAGTGCTAAAGAAATTTTTCCTGTCCGAACCACGCAAAGTTTTGCGCCAGATTAAAGTGCCGACTCTACTGATATTTGGCGAGCATGAATTGCTCTACAAGCCTCAGTCAATCAAACGCAAAGCAGAAAAGCTACTTGATGATGTGCAGGTCGAAATTGTCGAAGAAGCCGGTCATGGTGCAATTTTTGATCAGCCTGCAAAAGTAAACAAGATGATTACAGACTTTCTGGCCGAGAAAGCGGCCTCATAAATTTGTGTGCCATAACCTATAGATATTTAGACAATTGCTAGGAAGAAACAAGGATACCAACATGACAGCACAGCGCACATTCTCAACATTTCTGATAGCAGTAATCGCAGCTATCACTCCACAGGTACTGTTTGCGCATGATGGCGCAAGCCTGCCCTATGGTTCATTCCTCAGTGGTTTAACCCACCCTGTGCTTGGCCTAGATCATTTTCTGGCGATGGTTTCGGTCGGAATAGTGAGTGCGCAGATAGGTGGCCGTGCTATTTGGACAGTACCCGCAACCTTCGTTTGCATCATGGCATTAGGTGGTGTTCTCGGCTATATCGATGTCGGCCTTAGTGCGATCGAAATGGGCATTGCAGCGTCTGTTTTAGTCCTTGGTGGCGCTATTGCCATGGATAAAAAAGTACCTGTCGTGTTTGCCATGTGTGCCGTTGCTATTTTTGCAGTATTTCACGGCTATGCTCATGGCGCGGAAATGCCGGCTGTCGCGAATCCCTACACCTATGTTGCCGGGTTCATGACGGGCACGATCATACTGCACGTGATGGGTCTGGTAGTTGGCGATATCTCACAGCAGTACGAAAAAGGTAAATTACTACTGCGCATTGCGGGTGGAGCGATCGCAGGAACAGGTGCATGGTTTTTGGTTGGAGCCGCTTAAGTAGCCTCCCTATCCTCACCCACTCTATGCATTTCCCCATAATTGCATAGGGTAACTACGAGGCTTCAACCAGAAAAAAGCCCCGCTTCTCGAAAGAGCAGCGGGGCTTACTTTTTTCATTTCCGACAAGCTATGCGCCAACGGGCTCCACCGGCATAACCAAATGTGGCGCACCAGCAGTGACACCGCCTAACTGTTCAAACAGTGCTCGTGGAGACTCGGTTCCTATGTCCAGCTTCATTACATCAGACTTGCCTGCCGATACGGACATCACCACATAAGATGCTGCCTCGTCTGAACCGGGGTTCATAACCGCTACCTCACCATCGCAGGTAATCGAATCTATCGCATCTGCTTCATCGACCATGAATAAATCGCTCATCGTACGCAATACCATCTGGTAGGAGACCACATCACATAGGTCAGCAATCTCTGCCTCAGACAAACGGTGCTCGACAACCTCTGCTATCTTAGATGAGTATTCATAGTGCTTCGGTAAATCCAACTGATCCAGAGAGGGAAGGTCTAGACGAATGTGCAAGGCCCTCCGGTCGGGTGCATAGCTGAGTAACCAATTGCTGCAAATTTCATCCGGGTACTCAATCGCCATCATCAGCAAATCACAGTATTCTTCGATAGCACAGGCATCAGGAAAATCTAAAAAGTCTTCAGACAGAGCCTCGTCGTAATTTGCTTTAACCGTCTCGAGCACCTGCGCACTGCTTTCGCGCTCGCCGGCAAACATTGATTTACTGGCATCGTAAATATCCTGCGCCTGCTTCAATGTCGCACGACGCTCTGCGTTAGCGACACCAATATCTGAACGACGCTTACTCCAATCCTGCATTTCCTGGTCAACAGCATCCTTAACCCTATCGGGCTGGAACAGCTTCGTCAGCGTACCGAACCGACTTTGAGTCTTTTCCAGATCCGGACGATTAGCCTGATTCAGACGCTTGATATCGGCAGGCCGGCCATCGGCGTCGGTCAGAATATAAGGTGGAATATCAGGAATTCCATACAAGTCCTGAGGCGTTACCGAAAAAACACCACGGCGCAAAATTATGAACCAGTCGGCAACCGGAGTAATCGATGCTGCCGTTTCAAGAATACTATTCAATACCTGCAAGCGCCCCTCAGCATCACGATTCAATTGATCGACAGCAGCCCGACGATAGCGGTCGGTCTCGTGTTGCAAATGACGGAGGTACTTTTTCTCCCATAACTCCAGCACAGCCTCAACCTTGCCGGGTAACAACGAGACCTCGCGAGAACGCAAAGTACGGTACAAACGCAATTCAGGAAATGACAGGTCTATCGAGTAACTCGCGACTGAGGTCGAGCTATCCTGTAAATAGATATCGGAGATCTGTATCCGGTCTTCAATAATTCCCGGAACGCCATACCGATAGCCAGCATCTGACTGCTCATTCATAGACTGTCTTAAACTTCTTCCGGGCTAGAAACCCGTTCTATTCGAAACTACGCTGCACTATCTAATGCAGCGGCATTGCCATGTTTTCCGCCACGCAATGCTTTGATATCGGCACCGACACCCAATAAAGCGGGTATGTAGAACAGTACTAAAAACGGTGATAACAATAAGCCAAACACCAAAGTTACTGCTAAAGGTTGAATCAACTGTGCCTGCTGACTAGTTTCAAATAGTATCGGTAATAGACCTACGACAGTGGTCGTAGTAGTCATAATCACCGGACGAAGTCGTTCTTTTGTGCCGGTAAGGACAGCTTGGGCCAAACTGGCACCCGTCGCCATCTCACGTTTTATGGTCATTACAAGCACGATCGAGTCGTTAATCATGACGCCTGCAAGCCCCATAAGCGCCTGTAAACTAAATATATTTAGCGCAAACCCCATTATATAGTGACCAAATACCGCCCCCACAAAACCAAATGGAATCATCGCCATAATGATTAGAGGCGTCGAATAACTCGAAAACACCCAGGCCAGCACGATATAGATGACTGACAGCGCCAGCACCAATGCCATACCAAAATCGCCCATCGCATTGGCCTGCTCTATGGCCTTACCCTTGAAGTTGGCGTTGACGCCATACTCGGTGCGCACACGCTCAAGTACCAACTCATTCACGACACGCGTCACTTCATTGATAGTCGTTATGCGCTGGTCTATAGAAGCTGTAACAGCTACCTCACGCACACCATCTTCCCGACGAATCTGCGAGAAGCCCACCTGAGAGCGCAAGGTCACAACCTCTGTCAAAGGCACTTCGCGCCCGTTGGAGACTCTCAAATAAATACCGCGCAAGCCGTTAAGTGAGCGGTCACCAGCTGCCAGACGAACCCTAACAATAATTTCTTCCTGATCCCGCGCGAACCTCTTGGCAATCGCTCCCTCAAAAGTATTGCGAATCTGCCGCGATACACTTTCTGTCGTGAAGCCCATTGCCCGACCTTCGGGGGTGAGTTCAAGCACATACTCTTCCATGCCGTAAGGCAGGTTATCCGCAACGGCACTAACGCCGGGTATCCGCGCTACCTCACTACGAACCTCCATAGCCGCGGCCTTCATCACGTCCAACGGAGCACCGGATAAACGAACGTCCAAATCCTTACCCGGTGGA
>CBDTTT010000108.1:0-6011 GCA_965363345.1 uncultured Chromatiales bacterium | reverse complement strand
GCTACATGCTACCGAAAATGGCGAAGCTGTAAATGCCCGCTATGGCGTTCGTGGTATTGCTGCTCGAACCATGGAGAAAACGTTCGGCATGGTCGCGCTGGCAACCGGTATTCCCGAACAACGTGATGAAGAGAAGCGCAAGTTCTGGGGCACGGTCATGGACACCGCCGGAAATCAAAGTAGCAAAACCTACAACAACTTAGTGTTTGAAACCCCCGGGTTCCACGATTATTTCAGGATGGCGACGCCTGTGGATGTCATCGAGCGACTGCGTCTTGGCACGGATACGTCCAAAGAAGAAGCAGACGACCTGGGTACAATGCCGGGCGGACGTCAGCCGATCCCCTGGGGCTTTGCCTGGACTCAGAGTCGGCACATGCTGCCTAGCTGGTTTGGCGTTGGCTCCGGACTCAAAACAGCAGCGGATGAGTATGGAATTGAAACGCTAAGAGTGATGGCGGAGGAATGGCCGTTCTTCAACCGACTGCTCATCGATGCACAAACCGCATTATCGATAGCCGATCTGGAAATTGCGAAAAACTACTCCATGCTAGCCGGCGACTTGCACGACAAGTTCTTTCCAATCATTCAAGAAGAATACGCTACGGCCCGACACTACATCCTCGATATTCGTCAACAAGAGGGTTTGCTGGATAACAATGCGACCCTGCGCCGCTCTATTCGCCTGCGCAACCCTTATGTTGACCCGATGAGCCTGCTACAGGTTGAACTGCTAAAACGCTGGCGTTCAGACGGCAGCAAAAATGATGAGTTGCTAGACGCCTTACTCGCGAGCGTCAATGGAATAGCGCGCGGACTGCAGGCTGCCGGTTGAGCCCCGACAGGCTATAGGGTACGGTCAGTAGTGATGCTGCATCAGTCAGTAGCCATAACAACAATAAATACACACCGGTGATACCTGCATGAGCTCTTCTGGAAACACAGCGCCCGGCGCTCCAAACCGTGGCGCTAACGCCCTGACCTCACTATTCGGGCTTCGCAAGCCGTTGCCTTGGGTCTTGCTTGCCGTCGCTTTATATACCGCAGCAGGCTTTCTGCTGCTGCCCTGGGTCGCAAAAGATCAGCTACCTAAAATTATTAAGTCTGACTATGGGCTCAACGCAACTGTCGGTGAAATACGCACCAACCCCTTTACGCTCACGGTCGAAATTAGCGATTTTGCTGTAGAGGACCCGGATGCACAGGAACTGCTGGGTTTTGAACGCCTGTTAATCAACCTGCAAACCTCCAGCATTATCAACCTCGCGATCACACTAAAAGAACTTAGCGTTGATAACCTGCACCTTGATCTGCTTCGCTACAGTTTCGACGACACCAATCTGCAGCGCGCTATGGATGCCGCACCAGTAAGCGAAGCCGCCGCAGCAACTGCCGAGCCAGAAGAGCCACTGCGCCTGCTGATCTACGAGATCAATATGCGTGGCGGTACACTCAACATAGAAGACAGGCTGCCGGCAACGCCTTTTGCAACCTCAGTCGGCCCCGTCAATATCTCTATCAACGAATTGAACACGCTTCCCGGACGCTCCGGTCAGCAGCAGGTTTCTATCGTTACTGAAACGGGCGCGAAGGTTAACTGGAGCGGGAGCCTCGAACTAGCGCCACTCGTCACTGCCGGTAATCTGAGTATCAGCGGCCCCTTGTTGCCCACACTACATCGCTACATTGAAGACGAGGTTACATTTAGTCTTAGCGGCGGCGACCTTGAACTGGAGATGGACTACAAGCTGCTGACAACCACTGATGGTGGCCTGAGCTTTGCTGCTGACAACATCAATATTGCGCTTCTTGAAACCGTGTTAAACGATATTCTCAGTGGTGAGCAGATTCTTAGCGTACCGGAGGTTACCGTTACCAACGGCAGCATTCGCTACCCTGAAAACAATGTTCAGTTCGATGTACTTGCTGTAAACGATATTGCCATCAACGGCTGGATTACCCCGGCTGGCGAGCTTAACTTTGCTCAACTGCTAAAACCGGCGGATGATTTAGCCGAACCAGCACTATCAAGCACCGACGATGCTGCGAACACAGCTTCGGTGAATCCGGCATCACCGGAACAACCCTTAACTGTTTTGCTTACGGAGTTACAGGTCAACCGCCTGAACGCCCGCTTTGAAGACCGGAGCCTGAAGAATACTGCCCAACTGGGCATAGCGAACCTTGATCTCAGCATCAAAGACATCTCAAATATAGAGGCTTCCGTATTTCCATTCACCACAACGGCGAGCCTACTCAGTGGCGGCACAGCCGATGTAAGCGGCACAATCACAGCGCTCCCCGAACTCGTGGTTAATGCAGACTTAAAAATCACGGCGTTGAACCTGAGTGGTGCACAAGCCTATCTTGATGAATTTGCCCAGATTGATATCGAAAGCGGTCAGCTAAACATGGGCGCAGCGCTCACATCCAACAGCGAAGAACAATTGGCTCTGCGAGGCACTATCAGTATTGATGATCTGATTACCAGAGACACCCTAAAGAACAAGAAGCTGCTCGACTGGAAACAATTGCTCATCGACGACGTTGCGTTAAAGCTCTCAGCAGAGAAGCTGGAAGTATCCAAGATACGTCTTGAACAACCCTACGTGCGCTTTGTGATTGCCGAAGATGCATCCAACAACTTCAATGACGTCATTATCAGCCCCGAAGAACAAGTACTGCAGATTGAGACAGAGATCGAGGCCGAGTCATCCGAATTTCAGGTTCAGATCGGCGAAATCGATATACGTAATGGTAGCGCTGACTTTACGGACCGGTCGTTACCACTGCCTTTCTCAGCCTCAATTGCTGAGCTTGCGGGCGATCTCTCAACCGTATCAACAGCAAGCAAAGAGCCCACCAAGGTTGATCTGAAAGGGCAGGTTGATCAATACGGCACGGCCAGAATCGACGGCGAGCTCTATGTGCTTGATCCACTAAGCTATTCGGACATCAGCGTCGTTTTCAATAACCTGAGCATGCCGACGCTAACACCCTACACAGTCGAATTTGTTGGTCGGAAGATTGCATCAGGAAAACTGGATGTGGATCTTTCCTACAAATTCAATGATCAGCAAATGCTTGGTAGCAACTCGATCATCATCAAAGAGTTCACACTGGGCGAAAAAGTGGACAGTGAGAATGCAGTAAGCCTGCCGCTTGGTCTTGCTGTCGCTCTACTGAAAGATAAAGACGGTGTTATCGACGTTAATCTCGAAGTGGCGGGTAATATGGATGACCCGGACTTTAGTGTCTCCGGTATCGTTCTCAAAGCATTGGGCAACCTGATTGCTAAGGTCGCCACATCACCCTTTCGAGCCCTGGGCTCGCTAGTGGGTGGTGATGATCTCGATCTTGAATCTCTGCAATTTGAGCCGGGCAGCGCCACACTCAACCCGCCGGATAAAGAGAAACTGGTAAAACTCGCGCAGGCACTGGAGCAACGACCCGAATTAAGTCTATCCGTGCCACAAACTCTCGACCCCGCAGTAGACCGGGTCGCGATGCAAGCCGCCGCTGTTGAAACACTCGTAGACACTCAGATGTCGGAGAAATCGACTCAGGATGAAAGCCCTGACATGTTTATCCGCAGACAGCGCAAAGTGCTCGAAAAATTGTATAAAGAAGCCGCGCCTGAAGACCCGCTTAAGCCTATTAAGCTGGAATACACCCGCCCACTCGCGGAAGGTGAAAAGGTCAAACTCGATGAAGTTGCGTATTCAGCAGAACTGAGACGCCGACTTGTTGCACGTGAACCGATTAGTGAAGCGCAGCTACAGGAACTGGCAGAATCACGCGCCATAGCCGCAATTAATGACCTACTTGCTAACGCAGATGCGCTCAACAACCGGGTGAAAACAGGCGAAAATCAACTCAGCGAAAGCCAAGATCCGGAATGGGTCGAAATGAAACTGAAAATAGAAGTTGCAGACACAGTGCCAACACCCGAGCAAACAACCAACGAAGAGGACAGCTAATGAAAGCCGTTTTCCTCGACTTCGATACACTTGGTCCCGATGACATTGATATCAGCGGCCTCCGAACCGAACTGCCGGGTATCGACCTGTATCCGTATACACCACGCGACAAAGTCGTTGAACGCATTCAGGATGCGGAAGTCGTTATCGTGAACAAAGTTGTATTGGATGCCGATGTACTGCTGCGGGCAGATAACATTAAGCTTATTTGTCTTGCGGCAACCGGCAGCGACAACGTCGATCTCTCGGCAGCAAAAATCCGGGGCATAACGGTTTGCAACATCAGGAACTACTGCACCTCATCAGTTGTGCAACAGGTGTTCTCATTCATTCTTGAGCTTACCCAACGCACTGGTGCATGGCAGGGTTTAATAAACCGTGGAGCGTGGCAACAGAGCAAGCAGTTTTGCATGCTCGATTTTAAAAGCCGCGAACTGCAAGGCAAAACGCTCGGTATTGTCGGGGTAGGTGCGCTTGGCCGTGCCGTTGCAAACGTGGCCGCAGCTTTCGGTATGCGGGTCATTGCTGCTGAGTTGCCGGGCCGAAAATACGCCGACAACCTAATACCGCGCGTTGCGTGGGACAAGTTTCTACAGGAAGCGGATGTCATCTCTTTGCATTGCCCGCTGAACGAAACAACCGCAAACCTCATAGATGCTGCCGCACTGGATAAAATGCGCTACGACGCGATTCTCATCAACACCGCACGCGGTGGTCTCATCGATGAAACTGCATTGGTCGATTCGCTCAAAAGCGGTGAACTGGCAGGAGCCGGAATTGATGTCCTGCCAGTAGAGCCTCCGGTAGATGGTAGCCCGTTATTAAATACGGCCTTACCGAACCTTCTAATTACACCCCATATCGCCTGGGCTGCTATCGAATCACGGCAACGCGCGCTCGATCACATCATCAACAATATCCGCGCGTTCAAGCTGGGCACGCCGGAAAACACCCTGTTCTGATCATCGCGGGCTAGCTCGCAAGCACCACCAACACAAAACTCACAACGCCCAGCGCTAAAACACCCAGGGTGAGCTGGCGAAACTTCGGTATTTGCAATGCCATCCACAGGCCGCTTGCAAGAATAACGAACAGCGAGATCGCCAAGGCAGCTGCGTAGTACTTAAAAACAGTGCCGCCTTTAGCTTTATGCAGCTGCACAAATGTTCTGTACCAAGTCGTTTCGCTTACTGTCAAACGCAGTACAGATGAGTCAGCCGTTGGCTCAAGCACTACATCACGCGAAGAACCGGTCCATTCCAGCTTATACGACGTACCGCCCTTTTTTAGTTTCGCCTTACCTTCAGGCTCCTCAATCTCGCGTTGCTGCAACTCATCAGCTACCAGATCAGTCAGCTGTGCCAGATCAGCCGTAACTCCTGCGGGGGCGACAATATCGTAGCTTGTCTTGTTGTAACTACCTTTGTAATCCCAGGTATAAAGGCCACCGGTAATAAGAAACATTAGCGCTACCGGAAACATAAAAGCAGCCAGCAACATATGCACGTTCATCAGGGTTTTTCTATTCATGCGTTCGTGACCTATCTACTCAATTTTTACTACTCTGAACTACTAGGTTGAAAATATGTAGCCCAAAGCCATGAGTAAGGGGGTAAAAATTGCTACAGCTACATTAATTGCCATAAATGGTATCAACTTCGGGACATCATCGGCATATCGGAATAACGCAATTGACACCAGCAGTGCAGCAGCTATTGCCAGTAAGCCCAGCAGACTGCCAAGCGGCAAAACACCGAGCACAACGGGGAGCGCAATCGACGCTCCGGCCAGACAAGCAAACAACAGATAGACCCGGGCAGTTACCCGTTTGCCATAGACGACTGGCAGAGTGCGCCGCCCGACAGCACGATCGGCAGCAATATCAGGTATCTGGCTGACCAGAAGCAGGTTATTTACTACGAAAAAAACTGGCACAGATGCCCACAAAACTGCAGCGTGAAGCTCACCGGTTAACGCGATAATACCGCCGCAAATCATCAACGGACCGAAGCCAAAGCCAGATGCAATCAG
>CBDTTT010000107.1:0-6017 GCA_965363345.1 uncultured Chromatiales bacterium | reverse complement strand
TTTGTCGGCGACAGTTTTTTCACAGTGAACCTTGGGCTGGGGTATCGGCTGTTATTAACCGATTCTATTGCGCTACACATTGATGTACGTGACCACATGTTCGAATCCAATATTCTGGGCGCTGATGAGGTAAGACATCACATTGAGGGTACTGTGGCTGCAACCTGGTTTTTCTAGGTTGTTTGGCTAGTCAAAAATTCACGGATGAAGTTTATGACTAAATTGATAAGTAAATTACTGATGTTGCCGATGCTATATATGATGTGTAGCGTGGCATTTGCCGATGTTTTGCCAAAACAACCGGCAGTGAATTTTGCATTGGCATCGCAGACCGCAGCCGAGGTTAGTTTGTCCGACTTTCAGGGGCAGGTAGTAATGATTAACTTCTGGGCCAGTTGGTGTGGGCCATGTCGCGAGGAAATGCCGTTGCTGGAAGGCTTGTATCAGCGTTATCAGGATCTGGGTTTTACCCTGCTTGGTGTAAATGTTGATGAGGATTCGTCGCAGGCGGTTGATTACCTTAAAGAGGTTAGTGTTAGTTTTCCTATCCTGTTTGATACGGCTAATGCAGTGAGTCAGGCCTACGATGTCGTTGCTATGCCGAGCACCATTCTGGTGGGCAGAGATGGGACTCTGCGTTATATCCATCATGGTTATCAGCCAGGTTACGAAAACGATTATCAGAATCAGATCCGTGAATTGGTAAGAGAATAGTGATGAATGTAGTCCGCATATTTTTGGTTTTGAGTGTCTTGTTTTTGAGCGCTTGCTCGGGCGTACAGCCCTGGGTCAAGCCATACGAGCGCGCCAATCTTGCTGACCCGGTAATGCAGTTGGATCGTGACCCCATTTCAAATGCGTATATGCATCATGTGCGTGAGGCCCGCGAAGGCGCACGCGGTGCTGCGGGCAGTGCTGGCGGAGGCTGTGGCTGTAACTAGCCGTGGCATATTGGTTGAGAGTTAAATGATAGTACGCCGCATACAAAGCATGTTTTTCTTCGCAGTTACCCTAGTCGGATTGCTGGTCGGGTTGCTGTGTGAGGTGAGTCTGGCCGCAGTGCTTCCAGAGGACCGGGTTGATGTGATGTACCACTCTTATAGTGGTGATAACGTTGAGGTGACAGGTCCGTCTGTATTGGTGCGTAAGTCACTTGGCGCAAATGTATCATTTGCCGCAAACTATTACGTAGACGATATTACGAGCGCATCTGTCGATGTTGTTTCTCAAGGCAGCGCCTACACGGAGGACCGCAAGGAAGGCAGTATTGGCGGCGATTTTCTTTATGAAGATACGACTTTTAGTGCCGGCGTTGGTAATAGTGAAGAGGATGATTATTCGGCCAATAGTTATTGGTTTGGACTGACTCAGGAGTTTTTCGGCGGCCTTAGTACCGTGAGTATGGGGTACGCGGTCGGCGATGATGAAGTGCGCAGAAACGGTTCACCCGACTTTCGGGAAGAGGTTGACCGACGTTCGTATCGTCTGGGTTTGACGCAGGTACTTACCAAGAATTCATTAATTGGTATGACATGGGAAACCATTACAGACCAGGGTTTTCTCAACAACCCTTATCGTTCGTATCGATTCCTAGATGCAAATTCCAGTAACGGCACTTCGTTTGCACCAGAGGTTTATCCTACAACCCGAACCAGCAATGCATTTTCGGTACGGGGTAAATACTTTCTGGAGCCACGTTCGGCGATATCTGCCGAGTATCGCTATTTCGATGATGACTGGAATATTACCGCCCAAAACGTTGAGGTTGGCTATACCCGAGCCATTGGTAAGGCCTGGCTGGTTGAGGCGGGTTATCGCTATTACACCCAGACCGGTGCTGATTTCTTCAGCAACACGTTTGCCTTCGAGGGTGAGCGGAACTTTATGGGGCGGGATAAGGAGCTAAGTCCTTTCGATAGCCATACGGTTAGATTTGGTGCGACATATCAGTTTATGCCGAACGGTTGGTGGTTGCTTGAGAACGGCACGGTCAATTTTTATTATGACTTGATGATGTTTAGTTACGATGAGTACACGGAGAATCGTCCGGGCACCACTCTTGCTACAGAAGAGTTGTTCGAATTTGATGCCCAGGTGTATAGGGCATATGTATCATTCTGGTTCTAGCTCTGACTAGACATTGAAATGTCTCAGGGCGAGTTACTTAGCCTATACAGTTAGCGTTGTCGGATAAAATCTTTAATGCAGGTTTTCCATTTTCTTATTCTTAAAGTGATTGCGGTCAGCCTATTGTTGGCTTCGGGCCCTGCTGCGGCTGAATGGTTGCGCGAATCGCAGAACATGATGGGTACGCGCATTACGGTGACGTTGTGGCATGAGGATGTTGCGCGTGGTCGTGAGTTGATTGATGACTCGATGGCGGAGTTCAAGCGCATAGAAAATGCCATGAGCACTTACATTGACGGCACTGAGATGTCGGAGATCAATGCTCATGCGGCAGAGCGACCTGTGGTTGTTTCCGCTGAACTGATGTCCTTGCTGAAGACGGCCCTGAGCCTTTCGATAACAACCTCCGGTGCGTTTGATATTACTTACGATAGCGTGGGTGACTTGTATGATTTTCGTGCATCCAAGCGACCCAACTCCACAGAGATCGAGTCCCATATAGACGCTATCGACTATCGGTATGTTGAGTTGGACGAGATTAACAATACAGTCAGGTTCCTCCGGCCAGGCGTAAGGATCAATCTCGGCGGAATTGCTAAAGGCTATTCAGTTGAGCGGGTTATTGCGTTAATGCGGGAGCAGGGTGTTTTGCATGCCAGCGCAACAGCAGGTGGTGATACGCGAATACTGGGTGACCGACGCGGTACCCCCTGGATTATCGGCATCCGCAATCCGGATGACGAGCAGGCAATTGTTACCCGTCTGCCCATTATCGATGAGGCTGTTTCTACCTCTGGTGATTATGAGAGATTCTTTATAGAGGATGGCAAGCGCTATCACCATATTTTAAACCCCGCTAGCGGTAAACCCACCGATGGCGTCCGTAGTGTCACGATTCTTGGTCCTGATGGCACGATGACAGATGGGCTTTCTACCAGTGTTTTTGTGCTCGGGGTGAAGGCCGGAATAGAACTTATTGAACAATTGCCAGCATATGAGGCGGTGATTATTGATTCCAATCGCCAGCTATTTTATTCCAGCGGCTTGTTGGGGCAGTAATTTGCATTTAATAACAAGTAGTTATATTTATTTTATGGTTTCTGTTGGGGTGTTAAAGCGTGACTCCGGTCACAGGTAAAGGCACCGAAGCCTGCGAACATAGCAGTGCTGGTGATAGTTGGGGCGCGAACCCTTAAATCGCCATTATGGAAAACAATTTAACGATTTTTCCGGAAGCTTATGACTAATAGCATGGGCAGTATGCGGGCTCGATAGTTTCGGGTCTTAATGCACAGCATCTTGCAGAGAACGGACATGTTTCTGATAGCATGACAAATTCTGTGTTTGTTTTATGTAAAGTCTGCAGTTCGGAAGGATCCTGGCAGTACGGCAGTCACTAATGTTTTTGCGTACAGGTTTAATTACAAAATTGTTGTTGATCGGGTTGTCGATGTTTGCCATCGCAGCTCATAGCGCCCTGCCGCCTGTCGATTCCGCTGCTCCCGATTTTGCTTTGAAAGATGCTTCCGGCACCAATGTGCGCCTGAGTGAGCTGCGCACCGAAGTTGTACTCATTAACTTCTGGTCGAGTTGGTGTCGCTCGTGTCGCAGTGAGATGCCAAAGCTGAATGAGCTGCATGCAGAATTTGCCGATACAGATCTGCAAATGATTGGCGTGAATGTTGATGATGGTCCGGCGGCAATGCGGCGCGCGCTTAACGAGCTTCAGCTTACTTATCCGGTGTTATTTGATAGCGAGCATCGTGTCAGCGAGTTGTATGAATTGCCGACTTTGCCCGTCACTGTGTTGATCGACCGCACCGGCCAACTGCGTTTCGTGCATAAGGGTTTCCGTGTAGGAAATGAAAAATTTTATAGAGATGAGCTAAGCCTTTTGCTGGCTGAGTAATGGATATGACAATGAATTCTGAACGTACTGCTTGGAAAAAATGGTTCTTTTCGATTGCTTTACTTGCGTTTACCGCAGTAGTTCAGGCGCAGGTTGAAGAGCCTGTGTCTGCCGCAGCCAAGCCGCTTGATGACCAGGTTCAAGAGCTTAAGCAGTCGGTGCTAAACCTTAATCGTGAGCTGTTTGTGCTTGAGGAAGAGCTACTGTTTCCTGCAAACACACAGGTTGTGGTGTTTGTTTCGATGGATGTGGGCAAGTACTTCACTCTGGATTCCGTTGAGCTTACGTTGGACGGAAAAGAGGTCAGCGCCTACCTCTATACCCCTCGTGAAACAGATTCATTGTTGCGCGGCGGTGTGCAGCGTTTGCATACGGATAATCTGAAGGTGGGTACTCATGAACTGGTGGCTGTGTTCACGGGTAAGGGGCCATCCGGACGCGATTATCGTCGCGCTACCAGTCTTTCGTTTGAAAAAACTATTGGCGCGAAGTTTGTAGAGCTTCGTATCGCCGACCGTGCCAGTTCCCAGCAACCAGAGTTCGAAGTGAGGGAGTGGGAGTAAACCAGTGATTAGGTTTGCGGATAAATCGACATTGCTGGCTGCCATTATTGGCATGCTTGTTGTCGGGCCTGCATGGTCCAGAGATGTTGCGCCGCAAGCAGGTATTGTTGTTGAGGATCTCCCTTATGGCAGCGTCCTCTATGAGTACTACAAGCAGGACTATTTTAGTGCACTGACAACACTAATGGTTGAAGAGGAATTCGGCAGAATCCCGGACCATGCGGCAGAAGCCGAGTTACTCAGAGGTGGTTTGTTGTTGTCCTATGGTTTGCATAGTCAGGCCGCAAATATTTTTGAGCGTTTATTGTCTGCTGATCCGGCGGTCGATGCAGCCAGTGATGGCAGCGACATACTTTCCACTCGCGAGGTACGTGATCGCGCCTGGTTCTTCTTGGGCAAGATGCGCTTTCAACGTGGTTATATCGCGGAGTCCGGCAGCGCTTTAGAGCGTGCGGGCCCCACCTTGCCGGCACATTTGCAGGCAGAGCGCGACAGCTTGCAGGCACAGGTAGATATTGATCAGGGCAACCTTGCTAAGGCGCAGCGACTTATTGATCAATGGCAGGGGGCTGAAGACTGGGCCGCATATGCCTCTTACAATCTTGGTGTGGCCTTGCTGCAGGCCGATCGTTTTCAGGACTCTTCAGCATATCTGGAACGCATTGGCACTATGGATGCGACGAGCGACGAAATGCGCAGTTTGCGTGACCGTGCCAATCTGGCATTGGGCTTTGCGCGGCTCCGGGTTGAAGATGGAGATGCGGCAAAAATCGCATTGGAACGTATTCGTCTGACAGGGCCTTTCTCGGGTGCGGCTTTGTTGGGTTACGGTTGGGCGGAAGCTGCAACGGGCGATTATTCGGCGGCACTCGTGCCATGGCTTGAGTTGCGTGACCGCAAGTCAATTGGACCTGCTTATCAGGAATCCCTGCTCGCTATCCCTTATGCCTATCGAAAACTTAGTGCGAATCAGCAGGCGGTTGAAGGTTATCAGGACGCGATACGTACCTATGATTCGGAAATCTCGCTGATCGACGCTGCTATCGAACAGGCTAGCAGCGGCAAACTGATCAGAGAGCTTCTCACCGAAGATATCGCTGACTTTAGTCGTTGGAACTGGACCTTGTCTGAGCTCCCTGACACCGCAGAGGCTCGCTACCTCTATGAACTTATAGCCTCACACAAATTTCAGACAGGACTTCGAAACTTCCGGGATTTGAAGATGCTGACTGCCCATTTATCTGACTGGCAGGGCAAGCTGGATATCTATGGTCACATGATTGAATCACGCGAGCTGTCATATGAGGCGTCTTTAGAGCAATCGCCAGAAGGTATGTATGCGCCCGAAGTTGAGCAGCTCCGCAGCAGCTATGAATCGATCCGGAGAACGGTGACGGCGGCAGCTGCAAATCATGATG
>CBDTTT010000106.1:0-6020 GCA_965363345.1 uncultured Chromatiales bacterium | reverse complement strand
TCTAATCAAGCCAAGGCGACGCCTAAATCGGTAAGAGTCGCTGCGTATCCGGAACAGGTTAAATGCTCGGCCTGACGCCGCCGCCGGTGTTACTGCTCTTATCGAATGAACTCGCGAAGCCGGAGATTCTTGTGGTGAAATATGTGAGCAACAAAATCAGTACAACCCAGAATGCGGCAAGCCAGCGACGATAACTGACAGTGTTATAAACACCGCCTGAACCGATGGCCTGTTCCATTTTTGGTGCAACCGGCAGCCCGTAACGGCGCGCCAGCGTAGCGATACCCGAGATATTGAGCACCGGCACATCCTCTTTCAGGAAATGACCCATCACGGACTCCACAGCAAACGCTTTCGGTTGCGCCGAACGAATCACGCCCGATTCGAAGTACTGATCGATAGATGCCGGCCCGGTGCTGGCACTACCGCCACCAATATTAATGTAGGCACGTATTGGCTGCCCCTCAGCAAACCTTGAATAAATCCCGATACGCTTGGTCACAGCCTCATCTAGGCTGGATGGCAGCAACAGTTGCAATTCAGAACGTTCAATCGCGCCGCGAATAATCTCACGCCCGCGCTCAGATATGCCAATACCACGGTCTTGTGCACCACCAAGAGATGCGGCTACCTCATGTATCTTGGTGAACCCTGCTTTACGCAGTTCCCGCGACATATCCACCCAGGTTAAACCGGGCACGTTCGCACCCCACTGCGAAGCAGAACCGGATAAAATCACAACCGGCCTGGCGCCCAATTGCTCAATTGCTGCATAGGTAGCTATGTTCAGTGCCGGAAAAGAGCCGGATACCGCAACCGCCACAACCTCTCCTTCAGAAACACCAGCCTCACGCAACATACGGAAAATCACCGCTGCCCAGTTTGGGTTAATAGTGGTTTGTTTGGCTGGCAAATGCCCGCTAAGCGACGTAACCGGGCTGGATGCCAATCCGATCAAACCCGACTCCTGTGGATCGACATCTGCATCAACCCGCTGGATACGACGACGCCGGTCACCAAGAAACTCCATCGCCTGCTCTGTTTGTTGCGCCGCTGCCGCCATTTTTCCGTAGTCGGCTTTAGTATCCTGCCGCCGCATCGTCTCCACCATCACCATGCCGGCCAGTGAAATCATCGCCAATACGATAAGCGCTCCGGAGGAAATCTGACTAGGACGCCAATAGACCTTTGTATATGCCATTAGATACTTCCTCTATTGCGGCGTCAGGCCGCTGTCATTTGTTAGCAACAGCCCGAGAAATTCAGTGAATGAGATTTCATTGCTGTCGTAAGCAATCATCAAATCCGGAATCAGGATAATCAAAATAAGCCGCACTAATACCGACGTAATTATCAGCGCAGAAAGGGTCTGGATAACACCTTGCCGATTAAACCAAAGCGCGATCAACCCAGGAATAATGTAGCCCACCACGCCAAGCTCAACGAAGACCGGATCGATTGTCTGATTCAATGCATCGGTGCTGGTATCGCCACCCAACAAGGTCATGTTGGTAGCCGTCACGTTAAAGGCCACGCCGCCACCCAGAACCATTTCCAGCAGCGCTCCCAACAGATATCCCGTAAGGATCATAAGGCCCGTCATGCGGCGGCCGTATATCACCATGAATGAAGATAATATCCGGACGATTGAAAAAGTAGCCAAGGCGACGAAAATAGTTAGAGCGAAGTTAACCGGCTGCATCAGGCGCAATGCCATGTAACCGGGCACGACCAAACCGCCGGCGGCGATACCGAATAATTCTGTAACAAAGAGGGTTACGATCAGCCCTACACCAATTGCCAGTGCTAATAGGTTAAGAGTAATCATAGAGGCTCCAGGCTTTCCGCACGGTTTCCGAAATAGCGTGCGATTTCACCACCTCCTCCTTTAATGTTGGCCATCCCGACGATGACGGCGTGCTTGCCGCTAAGCTCGAGAATACTTTCAATGATGTCGCGCACCGGCAGCCCTTCTTCAACTGTAATACATTCGGCAGGTATTCCTTGCTTAAGCGCCTCACGCAAGAAAATCATAGTGCCACTGCCAATCACCACAAAATGATCGGTAGCACTCCAGTTTGCCGCTGCAGTAGCTATCTCATGAGAGCGCTGCGGACGATCTGAACGACAGTTAACCACGGCGATACGCCGGTAGCCATTGTCAGGTCCGTAACGATTCGCAACCCGTTCCCAAATACTTTGTGTCGATTCCGGATCATTCGCGGCAAAGGCATTTACAAACACCAGTTCCCTGCCATGGAACATCAGCTTACATACCTGAGTGGCACCCGGTTCAGGCTCCAATGCAGCCATCCCCCTGAGTGCTACTTCCCGCCCAACTCCGAGTGATTCGCACACCGCAAGTGACAACGCAACGTTTTCGGCATGCTCACGATACTTGAAGCCTTCAAGGTCGGCTTCCGTAACCGCAGCTGTCTGGTTGGCAGTAATCTGCTGAATCTCCGAACCACGGTCTTCCGCAGCGGCTTGCAGCACATCAAAGTGCTTCTGCTCACAGGTAAATATACGGCCGCCTATTGGCGTACTGCCCGACAACGCTACAGCAACATGCCTTCCGGTAGGACCCATAACATCGAGATGATCGCGACGCGCGTTAGTAATAACCCCGTGCGTCGAGCGAATCATGTGAGTCTCTGTTAATGATTGAAACCTGGGTTGCAATGCCATGCACTCAAACACAACGGCATCCGGTGACATCTTAGCTACGCGGCGCATAACCCGCATCTGCTCAATAATATTCGGTTGCGAGAAACGAAAAACCGGAAACTCATTGCCTTTAGCATCGGTAACCGATGCAAGCGTGCCACTGGTTTTGGCAAAAACCCGTTTGTCACCGGCCCTTAGTCCGGCCGCTATCAGTCGCGCAACGCTGGTTTTGCCGCGGGTACCGTTAACATGGATACGCACCGGAATACGCTTGAGTAAACGCCGATGCAATGCATATTCAATAACAAAATAGCTGATCAATGTGGCCCAGAGGATCGCTGTAATAGCGACCTCTACCGGAACATCGATGAATAACCCGTCAGCGAACAAAGCTCAGCCCTTCAATTTCCGGAAGCGGAATAACATCAGCCGCCATTTCGCCAAATAAACTCTCGCAGCTTGGCTGTTGGCTGACCCGTATCGTCTAAACCCTGGTCGCGCTGGTAGGCCCGAATCGCCCTATACGTAGCCGCGCCTGCAGCACCATCTATCGCATCGTTGTAGTACCCGAGCTCCTGAAGGCGTTGCTGAATCCACACTACATCATCACGCTTATAGACGGGCTGCTCGACAGGAGAAACTGCCGGCTCCACGATCTCTTCTACAGGAGCATTAGTAATTATCTCAGCAGCAGGCTCAACAATCTCTGCCGGCGGTGGCACGTCATTATCCGGCAGCTTAGTAGCACAGCCTGACAGCAATACCGCTAACAAACAGGCGTGAACGAGTCCGGGAATATTCTGAGTAGAAATGAATTTCATGCGCGATCTTCTTTTAAGGGCGTGACTATTAGTCGCGCCATCCCTATCTAATTATTAGCGCAAATCAATTTATATCTTAACAATTTACGTCAATCTGTTAAACGGGCTTGCGATACTTTGCACTTAAATGCCCTCAAACCCTCGCTATTAAAGGAACCGAGCGACCATGAGGCACTGCAAGCAGCGACAGTTAGCGCCACCGAAATAGAGAGAGGCGAATCCAAGATCCAAGAAAATCCCTCATAAGAAACCGTGCCGGAAAATAAAAAAGGCCGCTCAATGAGCGGCCTTTTTTGTTCTTCTAACGGACTATCAGAATGTAAAACGACCACCGATACGAAGTACTTCGTCCTGACCGTTAACGCCATTGACGCCATTGACCAGTTTTACGTTGATTGAGAACACATCGGTAAACGCATAAGCGCCACCCAGTGACCAGATAAAGTTACTCAGGTCATCATTCTTATCTGTATCCAGATCAGCACCAACAATAGCCATCGTACCGAAAATAGCTAGCTTGTCTGCCACCATGTGATTCAAACCTACTTTGGCTTCCAGTGCTTTCGGCTTATTCTTAGAACCACTATTGTTATCTTGTTCGCCGAACCAAAGTCCGCCTTCAAAGCTCAATGTAGTTGCCTCGCTGACGTTAGTCGCATAGCCACCATTAATATTGACATAAGTGTTTTCTGCCACATCACGACGATCATAAAAACCGAATGTGCCGCCTGTGTACCAGTTTTCGTTAATACCCCAGCTACCGGTAAATTCAATACCACTTTCTCTGCCGGTGGAGTTCCTACCGTTCTCACCACCGAAAATCAAACCACCCTCTAAGAAGGTCGCTGGCGCTGCCATCGCAATACTGCTAGCAGCCATGCCCAATAAAACAACAATAAGTTTCTTCATTTAAACGTTTCCTTTTCAATCTTTGTGATCAGGCAAAGCCCCTGATCTGAAGCCAATAATTAATATTCAAAAAATTTCCGCGCAAAGCGAATATGCGATTCTACAGGGTTATCTAGTAAGTAAGCCAACTGAAGTAGCATCAAGAAGCTATTGCCTTACCTCGCAGTCATCGCAACTCTTTTCGGCTATCTGCTTAGCTTGCTAGCCAACAAAGAGGGCTCAGGCATTCTTTATTTGCGCCGCTGCTGCTTCGCCGGCCAAGCGACCAAATGTCGTGGCAGTTAGCAGACCGTTGCCCGCCATATACCCCCAGGATGAGGGTCCTGAAATACCGCGCGCTGCGCCACCACCCGCATAGAGATTGGGGAAATGTTGATCATTCTCATTAACCACACGCGCATGCTCGTCAACAACGAGGCCACCCTGAGTATGAAAAATAGCACCGTTCACTTTTACCGCATACAACGGCGAGCCCAACGGGGCCTTGCCTGTAAAATCACGGCCAAATGGACAGCGCTTCTCATCTGCCACCATGGCGGCAACATCAGATAATGTCTGAGATAAAGATGCTTCAGGCAGACTGGTGATATCAGCTAAAGACGAAATGTCCTTAGCACTCCGAACGGCCCGCGTTTCTAGAGCGTTGCGATAATCACCAAACTCTTGCATGAGCTGATGCAGGCGCTCATCGTAAATCATCCATGCGAACCCGCCGGGTTGCGCGACTACTTCGACAGCGTGCTCTGAATAGCCTTTTGCCTCATTGGCAAAACGCTCACCTTCTGCATTGACCTGGATACCACCCTCCATGATCAATGGCCACAAAATCGGAATACCATAACCCGCGGCCAAGCCACCATGCCCCTGATAGGAACCGATGTCGCCAATTTTCGCTCCGAGAGCACGGCCCCAACGAATTGCGTCTCCCTGATTACCGGGATGACCAAAGAACTCAGCATTCAGAATTTCAGGAATGTATTCGGTGAGCATGTCACGGTTGCCGGCAAAACCACAGCAGGCAAGAACCAATGCATCGCAGCCAATATCTTCCAGAGCGCCATCGGGCCGCTTGATTCGCAAGCCTTGAATACGACCGTCGGCATCAGCAAACAGATCGGTAACCAAAGCATCCGTCAGAATATCAACACCCGCATTAATACAGGCGTTAACAAGCATCCCCGAAAGCTCCTCTCCGGTGCGCTGCGGTGTGCCATACATGCGCAATGCAGAGTGACCCGGATACAAAAAGCCTTCAACCAAACTAAGCTTGATACCGTGATCTTCAATGAGCCATTCAACTGTACGCGCCGACTGCTCAGCTAATACTCTAACGATATGCTCATCGGTTTGGCCACGCGCTTTGCCTAACATGTCGCTTGCAAATCGTTGCGCTGAATCATCAATACCTTTTTCAGCCTGTGACTTAGTGCCCGCCGCAGGAATAAGACCGGTGGACATGGCTGTGGTGCCTTCGACGAGCGCGTCACGCTCCAAGACAACAACATCTAACCCGGCCTCACGAACAGCGAGTGCTGCGGTAAGACCACAACCACCGCCACCTATAACAACAACAGGTATGTGAAACTCAAACTCAGCGTTAGCCGGGTTGAGAATGCCGCCAGA
>CBDTTT010000105.1:0-6056 GCA_965363345.1 uncultured Chromatiales bacterium | reverse complement strand
TTGGGTGGCATGCCCACTAACTACGGTGAAGGTACTGCACAGCGTACCTGTGCTGCTGCTGATCGTACCGGTCACGCCATGCTGCACACGCTTTATCAGCAGTCACTTAAGCATGACGCTGAGTTCTACATCGAGTACTTCGCGCTCGATCTAATCATGGAAGACGGCGTTTGCCGTGGTGTGATTGCAATCGACATGGCCACTGGCGAGATTCATCGCTACCGCGCACATCGCGTGATTCTGGCTACCGGCGGTTACGGTCGTGCGTTCTTCTCCTGTACTTCTGCTCACACCTGCACCGGTGACGGCAACGCGATGGTCTTGCGTGCCGGTCTGCCTTTGCAGGACATGGAGTTTGTTCAGTTCCACCCGACCGGCATTTACGGTTCAGGTTGTTTGATTACTGAAGGCTCACGTGGTGAGGGTGGTTACTTAACTAACTCTGAGGGTGAGCGTTTCATGGAACGCTATGCACCTTCTGCCAAAGATCTGGCGTCACGTGACGTTGTGTCACGTTCGATGACCGTTGAGATCAACGAAGGTCGCGGTGTCGGTACTGAGAACGATCACATCTATCTGCATCTTGAGCATCTAGGCCCCGAGATTATTGAAGAGCGTCTGCCGGGTATTGCCGAAACCGCGAAGATTTTCGCGGGTGTTGATGTCAACAAAGAGCCTATTCCCGTTCTGCCAACCGTTCACTACAACATGGGTGGTATCCCCACCAACATTCATGGTGAAGCACTTACTCAGGATGACAACGGTGAGTTGGTTGAAGTGCCTGGTTTGATGGCTATCGGCGAAGCGGCTTGTGTATCGGTTCACGGCGCGAATCGTCTGGGCTCAAACTCGCTGCTCGATCTGGTTGTGTTTGGTCGTGCCGCCGCACATCGTTGTGCCGATAAAGTTGGTACCGATCACGGCCATAAAGATCTGGCTGCAGATGCCGGCGCTGACACGATCGCGCGTCTGGACAAATTGCGTCACGCAGACGGTTCACGTCCGACTTCTGAGATTCGTCTTGAAATGCAGAAGACCATGCAGCAGCACGCTGCGGTATTCCGCACAGGCGAGAGCCTGGAAGAGGGCATCAAGAAGCTAGACGCAACTTATGCGACCTTCCCTGATGTGAAAGTTCAGGATCGCTCATTGATCTGGAACACCGATCTAATTGAGACTATGGAGCTTGAGAATCTGTTGATGCAGGCTCAGGCAACGATTAAGTCGGCTGTTGCGCGTAAGGAAAGTCGTGGTGCTCAGGCTCGCGAAGATTATCCCGATCGTGATGACGAAAACTGGATGAAGCACACCATGGTTTGGGTGAAGCCTGAAACCGGTGCTGTCGATCTTAAATACCGCCCTGTGAAACTGGAGACTCTGACTGATGAAGTCGAGACCGTTCCACCTAAAGCCCGCGTTTATTAATAGGATTATTAGAAATGGCTGAATTTACTCTTCCTACCAATTCCCGGGTTAAAAAAGGTAAGCACTTCAAAGCTGAAGGCGCTACTAACGTTCGCAAGTTTGTGGTCTATCGTTATGACCCCGATTCAGGCGAGAACCCACGCATCGACACCTATGACATCGACATGGATAGGTGTGGACCGATGGTTCTTGATGCGTTGATCATGATCAAGAATGAAATTGATCCGACTCTGACGTTCCGTCGTTCTTGCCGTGAAGGTATTTGCGGTAGCTGTGCGATGAATATCGACGGTGGCAACACACTGGCTTGTACGCTGGCGAATGAAGACATTAAAGGCGATGTCAAAATTTACCCGCTGCCACATATGCCCGTGGTTAAAGATCTGGTGCCTGATCTTACTAATTTCTATGCACAGTACGCTTCCGTTAAGCCTTGGTTGCAGTCCCGCACGCCGGCGCCGCCTGATCAGGAACGCTTGCAGTCGAAAGAAGACCAGGAAAAAATCAACTCGCCTTCAGCATGTATTTTGTGTGCGTGTTGCTCAACTGCCTGTCCTTCATACTGGTGGAACGAAGATCGTTATCTTGGTCCTGCTGCATTGCTCGCATCATATCGCTGGTTGGTTGATACCCGTGATGATGCAACCGGTGAGCGTCTTGACGAACTGGATGATCCGTTCCGTCTGTATCGCTGTCACACCATCATGAACTGCACCAACGCCTGTCCGAAGGATCTGAATCCTGCGAAGGCCATTGGTGAAATCAAGCAGATGCTCGTCGAGCGTCAGCACTAAGTAGCAAAACCAAGCGCCACGTTGAACAGCTGTTTCAACGTGGCGCTTTTTTGTTTGCGCACATAAAACCGGGGCCATGCTCTGGTTGTAAAAAGTCCGGTTCGACCCCGTGCGGAATGTGGACAAGTTAATGACCGACCCTAAATTCACACCAGAGTTTTTACACAAGCTGCGTTGGCGCTGCCGCCGCGGTATGCAAGAACTCGATCTGTTGTTGCTGGCATTTCTTGAGAACCATTTCGAGGCTGCTGAGCCTCCGCTGCAGCAGGCCTTTCTCGACATCCTCGCTATGCAGGACCCGGACATCTTCCATCTGCTAACCGGTCGTTCGACGGCAGATGATGAAAACGTGCAGCAGGTTATTGAGGTGTTGCTGACCTTGCACAGCTCGTAAAGCGGCAGAGCTTCTTTAAACCACCTCCCAAAAACCATTTGCCAGGCTGCCAGTATCGCCAGTGATAGCCAGTTATAAAGAGGGTCGAACCAAATGGTTCGGCCTTTTTCATATCTGCAGATACGCACTCGATTTGTTGGTCATGCGATTTCATTTGCACGTCTATAGTTACCGAATGTCTGCCGGCTTTAATCAGTTGTTGGAGTTTCGCCCCGTTGCACGCTATGTGTTGCAGAGGCTGCTGCTGGCTCTCAGTTTATTCGCGGCACTCGCCGCCATGCTGAGTGACCTGTCTTGGTGGGGGCGTGCTCTCGCAATAGCGTTTGTTGCTGTGGTTGTGGCGCTTGAGCTCAGGCAGCTGGGTTTGACGCCCCAGGCCCTGCAGCGACTGCCCGATGGCGTATGGCTGGCACAGCCGGGGTCGGTTAATCGTGACCGATACGAAGAAAAACCAACTAAATACACCCTCGAACGGCACTTTCTAGCGGGGAACTGGTCAATAGGTATGTTGTTCAGAGATAGTCGGGGTCGCAAGGTTTCGGTCTGGTTGCTGAAGAACACCTGTTCAGACTCGGAATGGCGGCGGCTCAGAGTGCTGCTGCGTTGGTCGGACGCTAGTTCGGGTCAGGATACCTAGCCAGTTGAGGCCAGTTGAGCGGTCAACGCTGCGGGTTCCGGATGGGGTTCGTGCGAACTGTTAAACGCAGGTATTTGGCCTGTATAAATGTCGTACACTAAATGTAACGCAGCGGCTGAAGGTTTGTATTGATGACTAGCCGCGTAACTAGTGCAAAAAGACAGGCTGTTAAAGGTAGCGTTGTGGTGGGTTGTAAGCCGACGAAAAAGGCTTCCAGTGTTGCTATAGAGCTAGGCGAAAAGCAGTCTCGTAAGCCGGAGCCCGTTAAGCGCGCCGGCGCTAAACCTATGACCGACCGACAAAGTGATCAGCTGCTTGTAGACCGTGTTAAAGCGGGTGAGAAGCATGCCTTTGATTTGTTGGTGATGAAGTATCAGCAACGGCTGGTTAACCTCATTACGCGGTATGTGCATGATCACTCTGAGGCGATGGATGTGGCGCAGGAGTCTTTTCTGAAGGCTTACCGGGCGCTCCCTAATTTCCGTGGTGACAGTGCATTTTATACTTGGCTGTATCGCATCGCGATTAATACTGCTAAAAATCACATGGTGGCTGCACGGCGGCGACCATTGGCGTACTCCGAGGACATTGACGATCCGGAGCGCTACGAGTGGCATGCAAGCTTGCAGGACACCGATTCACCCGAACGACAGGCGATGGGCGATGAGATGCGCGCTACTGTCGAGAAGGCTATTGGTAGTTTGCCTGAAGATTTACGCACCGCAATTATGCTGCGTGAGATCGACGGTCTGAGTTATGACGAAATTGCGCAGGCTATGGATTGCCCTGTGGGTACCGTGCGTTCCCGTATATTCCGGGCGCGTGATGCCATAGATAAGAGTATTCGTCCGTTAATGGATATTTCTGATCATAGTTGATCGACATAGTTGAATTGATAAGCGCCCCGGGAGACGTGGTGTTTGCTGGAGAGGCTTTAAATAGTCAGGGAAAAGTAAGATGAGTTCCGATAAATATTCTGATGAAGTACCGCCGGTGGTTTCTACCATCGAAGAGCAGTTGTCTGCCTTTGTGGATGGTGAGTTACCGCAGGAGGAGATGGAGTTACTGTTGCGGCGTCTTGAACGCGGCGAAGGGTATCGTCAGACCTTCTCTCGTTATATAAACATCGGTAGCGTGTTACGTGGTGATGTGACTCAGTCAGACCGTATAAGAGCCGGTGTAATGGATGCCGTGACGTCAATCGATGAGCCAACTGTTGAAATGCAGGCACCGCTCAAGCATCGCAGTGTTGGCTTACGGGTGGCAGGTTTTGCCGCCGTTGCCGGAATCTGCGGGCTGGCGGTTATTGGTATTCAGCCATCGATTACCGGCGTAAATGGTGTTGGTGAGGTTCCCACAGTTGCTGCTGAGGCAGTTCAGGTGCCGGTGCAGCTTGCGGCTGCTTCTGCTGAGCCGATGGTTCGAGGGCAGTACACCCGTAAGCAGGGCCGTCATCAGGTGGTGGACTCAACCCGAATGACCAGCTATCTGGCATCTCACGGCGAGCATGCACAGACGATTTCATGGCGAGTGGCTGAGCCCGGATTTACTATGCAGCAGGCTCGTTTAGATTACTAATGATGCTGTGTCTTTAGAGTTCTATTTCGTATAATTAACCTTAACTATGTATTTTAACTAACTGATTTATAAATGCCTAATAGCCTAAAGAATTCACTGCATCAGACCATTGGTAAGCCAAGTGTGCTATTCGCATTGGTGCTGGTTGTTGTGGTTCCTTTGGTTGCAGTTGCCATGGATAACGATCCACGGAAGTGGATTAATCGCATGCATATCGCTGTCGGTAGCATGAATTATCAGGGCACTCTGGTGCGGATGCGTCAGGGGCCTATGCCGGTTGAGGGTAAGCCTCAAGCGGAGACATTTCGTATTTATCATCGCTCGGTTGATGGCCAGTCCAGTGAGCGATTGGTCGGCATGGATGGCGAAGGCTTTGAGGTTATTCGCAATAGCACCGAAACCATCTGCATCTTTCCGGCGCAAAAGTCAGTTGTAATCGAGAAGCGTTCGAATAACCCGAAAAGTCCTTTGGCTGCCGGCCTGCCTGCGTACTCCGAGGCAATGGAAGGCCACTATCAGTTTGAGATTGTTGCCGATGATCGGGTTGCCGGCCGTGCCGCTAAAGTGCTGCAGATTGCCTCAGCCGATAGTTATCGCTATGGCTATAAAATATGGCTGGATACTCAGACCGCCATGCCCCTGAAATCCCAGTTGCGCAGTGCGGATGGCACGATGCTGCTTGAAGAAGTTATGTTCGCCGATATTAGCCTGCAGGAAGAGGTTAGTGAAGAGCTCATCCGTTCGGCCTATAACACCGCCGACTTTATCGAAATGATGCCTGAAGAGGATCTTGTTGTTGAAAAAGATCCAGCTGAGATCGCCTGGTTAGCCAGCGTTTTGCCATCTGGCTTTGAGCTTAACGATGTGCGCTATGAATACATGGCTGGTTCTGAGGAGCCCCGTTTGCATCTTATCTATACCGATGGTCTTGCATCTGTGTCGGTGTTTGTCGACCTTGCAGACCCGGGGCAGAGTGAGGGTGCCGAGTCTATGGGTGCTACCCACGCCTTTACCGTTATGCAAGAGGGTTACATGGTGACCGCTGTAGGCCAGGTACCTGTAGAGACAGTGCAAAATATAGCTGAAGCGATGGACTACACTCCTGATCTTTGATGCTATCTTGTTTAGTTTGTTCTAACAAGTGACTGTTATTAAAGAATATAGTATCAGCCTTTACAGACATGCTACCCCTGCTATTCTCTGTGCCTTTCCCTTGAGCGGCCAGAAG
>CBDTTT010000104.1:0-6074 GCA_965363345.1 uncultured Chromatiales bacterium | reverse complement strand
TCTGCAGGTTGATCGCAATCATGATGCCGAGCCATACCGGATCGATACCCATAGCCAGCAAAACCGGCCCCACGATAGGCACGACAACAAAGGTAATTTCGATAAAGTCGAGCACAAAGCCCAGTAAAAACATCACGAGCATCACCAGTATCAGCGCGCTAACCTGTCCGCCCGGTAGCGAGCTTAAGAACTCGCGTACGGCGATATCGCCTTCGTAACCGCGAAACACCAATGAGAACATCGAAGCGCCGATAAGAATCAGAAAAACCATGCTGGTAAAGCGTGTGGTGTTTTGCACAATCTCGCGCATGCGGCTGAGATTGAGCTGACGTTTGGTTGCGGCAAGTAACAGTGCGCCGACCGCGCCGACTGATGCGGCCTCAGTGGGTGTCGCAAAGCCACCGATGATTGAACCGAGTACCGCCACTATCAAAACCAGCGGTGGCAACAGCACCAGTGCGACTCTGACAAGCAAACGATCCGGATGCTCGATGGACTCATCCGGTGCCGGCATTGTGGCGGGCTTGAAGATGGCAAGCAGCACCAGGTAACCGAGGTACAGCCCTACCAGCAATAGTCCCGGTATAACCGCGCCAACAAACAGGTCGCCTACTGAGACAGTATCCGGAGCAAAAATACCCTGTTCAATTTGCGACTGCTGATACGCCGATGACAGCACATCTCCTAGTAACACCAGAATGATCGATGGCGGAATAATCTGTCCGAGCGTGCCTGCAGCGCAGATAGTCCCCGCGGCTAGTTCGGGCGAGTAGCCGCGTTTCAGCATGGTGGGCAGCGATAACAAGCCCATGGTGACTACCGTGGCACCCACGATGCCGGTGCTGGCGGCCAGCAGCATGCCAACAATAATGACGGCAAAACCCAGTCCACCCGGGCGCTGCCCGAAACATTCACTTAGTGTGGTGAGCAGGTCTTCAGCGATACGTGCACGTTCCAGCGTTACGCCCATGAACACAAACAAAGGCACCGCTATAAGCGTTTCGTTACTCATGATGCCGAACAGACGACTGGGCATGGTTTCGATGAAGGCCATCTCGAAACCGCCACCGATGACGCCACCTAAAGCAAACAACAATGCCGTTCCAGCGAGCGTGAGTGCGACGGGGTAGCCAGCGAGCAACACGATCACGACAGCAACAAACATTAGCAACGCATAAATTGCCATGCTAATTCTTGCAGCCGTGATTCGTTGTGCTGATTAGAACCTGCACCGAGCGCAAGACCATCACCACGCCCTGCATAATTAACAAGAGTGATGCGGCCGGGATAAAACTTTTCATCAGGGGTATCCACGGGTACGGCAAGCCGCCCGCTTCCCGACTGCCTTCCTGAATGCCCCATGAGAGCGACACATATTGCCAGCTGAACCAGCAGATAAAGCCGGTAAAGGGCAGCAAGAAGACGAGTGTGCCCATTAAATTGACGGCAGCTTTTTGTTTGTCGCTCATGCCGCGATAAAAAATATCGACCCGAACGTGTTGCTCGTCCGCGAGGGTATATGCAGCGCCGAGCATGAAGACAGCCGCGTGCATCCAAGTGACACTTTCTTGCAGCCAAATCCAGCCGGTATCAAACCAGTAACGCAGCGCGACCAGACCGAACATCACCAAAACCATGCCCAATGTTAGCCAGCTAACGGCTTGTCCGAGCTTCCGGACGACACTTTCCAGTACGCGTGAGATTGACTCAAATGACATAGGGGTGGGGGTTTAACGGTCCCAGAAGCTGGGCGAAACCAGTACCAGTAAGGTAAAGATTTCGAGACGTCCGAGTAACATTGCCAGTACACAGACCCATTTAGACAGATCGCTGAGAGTGCCGAAGCCGTTGGCTACATCGCCAAGACCCGGGCCGAGGTTGTTCATGGATGCCGCGATTGCTGAGAATGCTGTGACTTGATCGAGACCATCAGCCAACAAGATGAGCATCATGACGGCAAACAGCACAATGTATACGGCAAAGAAGCCCCAAACGGATTCGATAATGCGTGGTGGCACGACGAGCTTGCCAAGTTTCACGGGAATCTCTGCGTTGGGGTGCACCAGGCGTTTTACTTCGCGCACGCCCTGTAGGTATAGCAGTAACCAGCGCATGACTTTCATGCCGCCACCGGTAGAGCCTGCGCAGCCACCGATGAAACTACTGAAAATAAGCATGACGGGCAGTGCGCCGGGCCACATAGAAAATTTGTCAGTCGCGAAACCAGTGGTGGTCGCTACGGATACCACCTGGAAAACCCCCCGGATGATGGTATCCGGAATATTGTCGTAAACACCGGTGGCATACAGATACACCAACGTGATAACGCTGATAGAAATAAGCAGTTTCAAGTAGGCCCTAAACTCAGGGTCGGCAAAGTAGTTGCCGGTGCTCTTGTCACGCCATGCGACGAAATGCAGCGAGAAGTTAACGCCCGCAGCAATCATAAACACGATCGCGATTGAGTCGATAAGAGCAGAATCGAAAAAGCCTATGCTCGCGTCGTGAGTCGAAAACCCGCCGATCGCAATCGTGCTGAAGCTATGACAGATGGCGTCAAACAGTGACATGCCGGCGCCCCAGTAAGCCAGCGCACAGGCAATGGTTAAGCCTAAATAGATGTACCAAAGAGCTTTCGCCGTTTCAGTAATGCGCGGGGTGAGCTTGCTCTCTTTCATCGGGCCGGGGGTTTCAGCCTTGTACAACTGCATGCCACCTACACCCAGCATGGGGAGAATAGCTACCGCCAGAACGATGATACCCATGCCGCCCAGCCACTGCAGTTGTTGCCGGTAGAAGAGAATGGACTTAGGCAGTTCATCCAGACCACCCAGTACGGTAGCGCCTGTGGTGGTTAAGCCAGATACCGATTCGAACACCGCGTCGGTGAAGGACATAATGGGAAGTTCGGAAAAAAACAGGGGCATGCTGCCCATCGTGCCAAGGCCAAGCCAGAAGGCTGCGACAACCAGGAAGCCATCGCGAAGTCTGAGTTCCTTTACTTCATTGCGCACCGGCAGCCAGATGAGTATGCCAATGGCGAGGGTTACGCCAAAGCCCGATAAGAATGCATTGGCGGCACCATCGTTAAAGTACCAGGAGACCAGTATCGGCGGCAGCATGCTGACGCTAAACAACATCAGCAGTAGGCCGAGAATTCGTTGTACAACTGTTAGATGCATTTTTCGGTGAATCGCTGTTGGCTAAATGGCGAACAGCCGCTCGACGTTGTCAATCTGACGTCGGTCGGTCATAAACAGAATGAGATGGTCGTCTTCTTCGACGACGGTGTCATGATGCGCTTGCACCACCTGCTCGCCGCGGACAATAAGGCTAATGCTGGTGCCGTTCGGGAGTTCGATATCTTCGATGCGCTTGCCAACCACCTTGGATTCGCCTGGCTTGCCATGCGCAATAGCCTCAATGGCTTCGGCCTTACCCCGGCGCAGTGAATGCACTTTAACGACATCACCCAGACGAATATGGGCCAGCAAAGAACCAATCGTAATTTGTTGTGGCGATATAGCGACATCAATGCCGCCGCTCTTTTCAACCAGTTCTGCGTAGGCGGGCCGATTGATGAGCGCCATTACTTTTTTGCAGCCCAGCTTCTTCGCCAGCATGGCCGACAGAATGTTGGCTTCCTCGGCGTTGGTTAGTGCACAGAAAATATCTGCACCGTCGATGTTTTCTTCGAGCAGCAAATTTTCATCTGCCGCATCACCGGTTAGCACGATCGCTTTCTCAAGACGCTCCGAAATAACTTTCGCTCGCGCCTTATCGCGCTCGATAATTTTGACCTTATTGGTGCCCTCGAGTGCCTTTGCGAGACGGTAACCAATGTTGCCGCCGCCGGCAATAACGACACTGCGAACCGAGCGTTCGAGCTTGCGCATCTCGGGCATGATGCCGTGAATGTCTTTTGCTGCGGAGACGAAAAATACTTCATCGTCTTCCTGAATGAGGGTGCTGCCTTCGGGCGGAATGCTCACGTCATCGCGGTAAATTGCGGCTACGCGAGCCTCGATAGTGGGCAGATGGTGATGCAGTTCACGGAGTTCCTCACCCACCAAACGCCCGTCACGTCTGGCTCTCACGCCAACCATCTGAACTTTACCGCGGGCAAATTCGAGCACCTGGAACGCGCCTGGAAAGTGAATCAGTTGCTCGACATGCTCGGTCACCAGTTGCTCCGGACTAATCCAGACGTCCACCGGCATCGCATCTTGGCGAAATAGGTTGGGTGCGTTGCTGTATTCAGCGGCGCGGATACGGGCAATTTTGGTTTTGGTGCCAAACATGGTGGATGCGATCTGACAGGCAATCATGTTTACTTCATCGCTGTGGGTGAGTGCGATGATCATATCGGCATCGGCGACACCGGCACGTTGCAATGTAGAAGGATAAGCCGCATGACCGACAACGGTTCTTACATCGAGTCTGTCGGCAAGATTACGAAGTGCGGCGGGATCATTATCAACAACGGTTACTTCGTTCGCTTCTTCACGAGCGAGTTGATAGGCGGCTGATGAGCCGACTTGTCCGGCTCCGAGGATGAGTATATTCATTAGTTAAGAAGTACTGCGTGCCCCGTGCAGCTCAAATCAAAAATTCAGCCTAAACAAACAGACCAAAAAAACATCACTTATTAATGTGCCGATTGTACATCAGAACTACTGCGGCGGCTGCTACAAGAGTTCCAGCTTTGCATACGACATGACGAGCCATTTCATGCCTTCAAACTCAAAATTCACCTGAACACGGGCGTGCGGACCGGTGCCTTCGTAGTTCATCACGATGCCTTCACCAAATTTACCGTGTCTTACCCGCTGCCCTAGTTTTATCGGGGCTTCCGACTGGGTGGCCTTACTCGACTTACGGAGGGCCGGACGTACGATATTGCTATATACAGGGCGGGATACGGCGATTTTGGGGCGTATCTCTTCAACCAGTTCTGCGGGGATCTCACGAATAAAGCGAGATGCCTGCGCGTAGTTTTCGGTGCCGTACAGGCGTCGTTGTTCTGCATGGCAGATATACAGCTGTTGCATGGCGCGGGTAATGCCCACGTAGCAGAGGCGGCGTTCTTCCTCGAGACCGCTCGGATCATTAATAGAGCGCTTGTGTGGAAACAGACCTTCTTCAACTCCCGCGATAAACACCAATGGGAACTCCAGACCCTTTGCCGAGTGCAGCGTCATCATCTGCACGCAGTCTTCCCACTTGTCGGCCTGATCGTCTCCCGCTTCCAAAGCGGCATGCGCAAGAAATGCCATGAGTGGCGGCAGTTCTTCTTCTTCGGTTTGTTCGGGGTCGAAGCCTTGTGCTGCCGTAATCAGTTCCTCGAGGTTTTCTATGCGTGCTTCGCCCCGCTCACCTTTCTCTTTCTGATAGTGACCAATGAGACCGCTGCGTTCGATAACGTGACTCACCTGTTCGTGGAGTTGGTGCTCTTTGGTGTCGCGGTCGAGCTGGTCGATTAGCGCGGTAAAACTGAAGGCCGCACTGGAAGCACGTGATGAGAGCTGGCCGCCTGCTGCTGTAAGCGCCGATTGCCACATGGTCAAAGCGTTTGCGCGGGCGTAATCCCGAATCTTGGTGACGGTAGTTGCGCCGATACCGCGGGTCGGGAGATTGATAACGCGTTCAAATGATGAGTCGTCATCGCGATTACCGATTAAGCGCAAATAGGCCATCGCATCTTTAATTTCGGCGCGTTCGAAGAAGCGCAATCCGCCATATACCCGATACGGAATGCTGGCTTGAAAGAAGGCTTCCTCAAACACGCGTGACTGTGCGTTTGAGCGATAAAGAATTGCGATTTCGGCGCGCGGATTACCCTGCGCAACCCAGTCCTGAATCTTGCCCGAGATGAACTGAGCTTCATCGCGCTCGTTATAGGCATTGTAGATGCGAATCGGGTCGCCATCGTTACCATCGGTCCAGAGTTCTTTGCCGAGCCTGCCCGAGTTGTTGTCGATAACAGCATTGGCAGCATTCAGAATATTTGCCGTCGAACGGTAGTTCTGTTCGAGCTTAATAACACTGATACCCGGAAAGTCTTTTTGCAGGCG
>CBDTTT010000103.1:0-6085 GCA_965363345.1 uncultured Chromatiales bacterium | reverse complement strand
GGCAGCAATACAAGCCTGGGCAGTTTCATCGACACTTGTCTGATCCAGATCGATAAGAGCCAGCTTGCAGCCCTTTGTCGCTAGCTTCTTTGCCATTGCGGCACCTAGTCCGCGTGCGGCACCGGTGATAACGATAACCTTGTTCTTTAGGTCCATCAGGACTCCTTATGTTTTTTAATTTGTTCGGATAAAGTTGTTGGTTGCTGGCGCAGCAGACCCCAATATCCTTATTATTCCAATTCCCGGCCGCGGTTGCCATACTTAGAGGCAAGTCAGGGGTAATTAAACCTGCTGATTCCGTCTTACAGATATTCACAAGCGACTGGTTGAAGGCTTTACGACTATGGAACAGATATTCAGACTGGATGGTAAAACCGCATTTGTTACGGGGGCAGGTAGCGGTTTGGGGCGGCATTTTGCGCTGGTGCTGGCTGCTGCTGGTGCCCGGGTTGTTATCGGTGGGCGTCGCGAAGATAAGCTGAAGGAAACCGCCCAGCTTGTTGAGCAGGCGGGCGGCACAGTGATATACGGTCCAATGGACGTGTGTGTGCCAGCTAGCATAGCCACTGCGGTTGACGCCGCAGAGGATAACTTCGGTGGTGTTGATATTTTGGTGAACAACGCCGGAGTCAGTGGTTTTGCGTCACTGGCAGATTGCGATGAGGATAACTGGGACAGTATTTTTGATACCAATCTCAAGGCGGTATGGCTAGTCTCCCGCGAGCTAGTTCGCCGCAATGCTGCGCGCGAAGATGGGAGGCTTTCGATTATTAATATAGCCTCTATCCTTGCCACCGCCACAAAAGTTGGTCTGGGACCTTATATGGCATCTAAAGCGGGCGTAGAACAGTTGACCAAGGCTATGGTGGTGGAGTGGGCAGCGCAGGGCGTGCGCGCCAATGCTATCGCACCGGGGTATTTTCCCAGTGAGATGACCGAAGGTTTGTTTGATACTCCGGAAGGTCGCGAAATGCAGCAGCGGATACCTTTGGGCCGCACAGGTCAATTGCACGAGATATCAGGACCGCTGTTGCTGTTGGCTTCTGATGCATCGTCGTACATGAATGGCAGTGTGATCGCAGTTGATGGTGGTCACCTTTGTCGCACGCTTTAGACAACATTCCTGCGGCGGCGCATACTAGCTCGGCATAAACGCAATATATTCAAATTCAAGGAAACAGGATGAAACCAGTAAGAGCATATACCGACGGAAAGTTTGGTCAGATTCACTACGCAACTTGCGGCACGGGCAGTCCGTTGCTGCTTTGCCATCAGTCTCCGACAAATATGTGTCAGTTCGATCAGGTGGTTTCCCTGCTTGCAGCTGAAGGGTTTCAGGTTATTACGGCCGATATGCCGGGCTATGGCATGTCAGATGGCCCGGATCACGTGCCGACTATGGAAGAGTATTCTCATATTGTGCCTGCTGTGCTGGATGCAGTCGGTATTGAAAAGGCTGATGTCCTGGGGCATCACACAGGCGCTATTCTGGCGACTGATGCGGTATTGCAGTTTCCTGAACGGTTTAACCGATTGATTTTGAACGGGCCTTTGCCGTTGTCACCTGAAGAACGAGCCTTTTTTAAGGCTCATTTAGCAGCCGAAAAGGAGTGGGGGCCGGTTGAAGATGGCAGTCACCTTGTTACGCAGTGGCAGTTCCGTATGGCGGCACAGCCTGGCTGGACGGACATTAATGCCATTCAAAAGCACGTAGTGCAGGGTATGGCTGCTGGTCCGAACGTTTGGTATGCCCATGATGCAGTAATGGACTACGATCATGGTGCCGCAATGCAAAAATTGCAGCTACCTACCTTGGTATATAGCAACACGGGCGATTCGATCCACCATTTGGCCGAGCGGGCGAAGGAGCAGAATCCTTCGTTTGATTATGCTCAGATCGACGGTGGCACCTTCGACATTCTTGATGAGCAGCCCGAAAATTGGGTGGCCCCGGTTGTCGAATGGTTAAAGAAATAACATTAGATTCAGTAACATTGATTTAGATCATTTGTAACCAGTCTGAAGTCAGTACAATAAATTCCGTCAAGCCAAGCAGCATAAGGCTTTGACAAGGACGCGGGGTTTCTGACATAGTCTCGTTCCGTTTACACATATGCAACTGTATGAGGATGCCATGGCAAAGCCATTTATTAAGCACACAGTACCTGCCGCCACTAAAGCGTGGTTGAAGAAAGAAGCTGTTGTACAGAAGAAATTACACAAAGCGATTCAGAAAGAAATGAACGTCGATTTTGCGCCAAAGCGTGCAAAACTCTACGAAGAGTTTTTTGAGCGTATTCAAACGCGTGGGTTTAATATTCACTTTACTGATCGTCGTCAGATCGGTGCAGAAGAGATTCCTGTTAAGCCTAAGGGACGTAAAGACAAGGCCGTTTGGTAAGTAATAGTTTTTGCGATTAGCGTCAGCTGATCGTAATCGACATCAAGTTTTTGATAAGGAGATAAGTATGGCCCGCCCACATATCGAGCCATTTGTAGATCGCTCAATAGATTTTAAGCGATTTAATTTGCCAGGTTTCAGCAAAGGCATGCATTACAAAATGCTGAGTCTGGACAACGGCACCGGTGCTTGCACCATGACCGTAAAATACGAAACTGGTTACAAACAGCCTCCTGGTATGAGCTATACAGAAGTTGAGATACTGTTGATGTCAGGTACCATCAAATACGGCAATGAAACTTTCCGTCCTGGCCACTACCTGCACATTCCACCAGGCGTTGCGATGCCTGAGATGAAAGTTAGCCGCGCAGCTACTGTTCTGATGATGTACAACTTTGCAGAGCCTAGCTTCATTGAGTCTGATGAGCATCATCGCTTGGCAATGCCAGGGCAGCTAACCTCCGTTAACGCTTATGATGACATTCAGTGGCAGCCCAGTGATGGCTCGATTCATCCTGCAGTTGCTCCGGGTTGTTTGCTAAAAGTTCTTAAATACGATCCGCTGACCCAAGCTTTATCATTCTTGTACTGCATGACACCTAAGTTCTGGCAGGATAATATTTCTTACCATGACAGTGCTGAAGAGGCTTACCACATCTGGGGTACTTCCCACATGATGCAGTTTGGTGAGTTACCTACCGGCGGTTACTTCTGGCGTCCTGAGTACATCAACCATGGCTCATTTTCTTCCGACTTGGGTATTCTCGCGTTTGGTCGTACTGACTCGAAGCTGCACAACTATTTCCACTGGAACCCATGGACATCTCCTGAAGAGAACCGTGAGCGCGCAGCGGCACAGTTAGCACGTCAGCGTCCTCAGTTGTTTAATTGGGTTAAGTCTCAGGATGGTCATAATCATCCGCATGACTTTGAGGAGCCTGACGCAGAAGAAAAGACTTTCTACATTTAAGTACGTAGTACAAAGGCCCTGCCCGAATCGGGTGGGGCCTTTTTTTTTGGGCAAACTGCCAACTCCCGGCAGCATAGACTGGTACTATTCACGATTCGGTCACACCCGCCATAAAGCAGGAGACAAGCCATGGCTGGTCCATTAGCAGGCATAAAAATTCTAGAAGTTACCGCCGTAGTGCTTGGTCCGTTCGCGTGCCAGATGCTCGCCGATATGGGCGCGGAGATTATTAAAGTTGAGCCGCCACATGGCGACAGCAACCGCAGCCTGGGCGCATCGCGCAATCCGGGTATGTCGGCTTTGTATCTCACTTGTAATCGCAATAAGCGCAGCATTGTTCTGGACCTTAAGCAGGAATCAGGTAGAGAGGCATTGTTGAAGCTTGCTTCAGAAGTTGATGTGATGATTCACAATAACCGCCCACAGGTAATGACCAAGCTCGGTATCGACTACGACACTATTAAAGAGCTCAATCCGAACATTATTTACTGCGGTGCTTACGGTTACGGCAAGGCAGGCCCTTATGGCACCCGCGGTGCTTTGGATGACTCTATTCAGGCCGTCAGTGGCATTGCGATGCTGAACGAGATGGTTATGGGCGAACCACGTTATTTGCCAACCGTAATTGCGGATAAAACCACAGCGATGGCCGTGGTAAATGCAGTAACTGCAGCGTTGTTTTCACGTGAACGCACGGGCGAAGGCCAGGAAATCGAAGTGCCGATGTTTGAGACGATGGTTTACTTCACCATGGCTGAGCATCTTTGGGGCAACACATTTGAGCCACCTATTGGTTCGGCTGGCTACACCCGATTAATGAGTCATCATCGCAAGCCGTACAAAACGAAAAATGGCTATATAGCGATTCTTCCTTACATGAATAATCACTGGAAGATTTTTTGTGAGAAGACTGGCAATGAAGAGTTGATTGATGATCCTCGTTTCAAAACGCTAGCAGACCGCGTAAAGAATATTGATGACACCTATATTGAAACCGGCCGGATTATGGCTGAACGCGATACAGAAGAGTGGTTTGAGGTTTTCGACGGTACTCCTGTGCCAGTTAATGCGGTTAATACGCTCGACGGTTTATTGGACGATCCGCATTTGAAAGCGGTCGATTTCTGGCAGGAAGTTGATCATCCAACAGAAGGTAAATTGCGGATGACCAAATTCCCGATTAACTTTTCCAAGACCCCTGCAGATGTGCGTCGCTTACAGCCCCGTTTGGGTGAGCATAGCGAGGAAGTGTTAACTGAGGCAGGTTTGAGCGCCGATGAGATAGCCGCAATGCTCGAGTCCGGAGCAACAAAAAGCCCGGATTGATAGGTTTCAGATGCTTTAGTAAGTACAAAAAAAGCCCCGCAATGCGGGGCTTTTTTTGTACTTACTAAAGCGCCTAGATCACTTGTCATCCAGACCATAGACACGGATAGCGTTGTCGCGAAGTAACTTGCGACGCACCTCAGGCTTAAGGCCCAAGTTATCAATGTCTTCGATAGTGCGTTTGAATGGCAATACCGGATAGTCGGTGCCGAAGAGGACTTTGTCCTGACCGAAGCTGTTGATGTAATGCGTAAACTCTTTAGGCCAGTACTTCGGACGATGTGCATCACAACCGATATACACGTTGGGGTGTTTCCATGCCATCGCGATCATTTCATCTACCCAGGGAATACCGACGTGAATGCCGATAATTTTTAGTTCCTGAAAGTCGCAGGCAACCTGGTCAAGTGTGATTGGCTTGGCAGGCGAAATGCACGGGTAGTCTTTTGAGTAAATCATAGACTGTCCAACCTGCATTTGAATGGGTACATCGAGTTCCCAGCATTTTGCATAGAAGGGGTATAACTTCGCGTGCCCCGGATCCATGTTGAACCAATGCGGATACAAATGCGCGCCGATGAATCCCATGTTGGTGACAGCATCTTCAAATGCCTTTACGCCATTCATGCCATCAAAGGGGTCGATGCCAGCGAGGCCATAAAAGCGATCCGGATACTGCTCGATAGCCTTGGCAACCACTTCATAAGGCATATGGTAGCAGCCGGGTAAGCCGGGGCGACCGCTGTATGCGGCTATCAAAAAGGCCTTTTCGATGCCCGCTTCATCCAGAGTCTCGACCAGTTGGTCGATTTCCAATGGTTTCATTAAGTCGTTGGCGGCATTCATTTTGTCGACGAAGAACTCATCACCCCAGTCCGGACGATGAGTAAGAGCTTCGCGGTTCCATATATTTACGACCGCATCGATCGCTTTGTAGTCTGCGCTGTCTGTCATAGCTATTCCTGATGTATTTGAGCACACCGAAGCTCTAGCCCCTGGCTTCGGATGCATTTGAATTCTTATGTTTGTCAGATTGGCTCATAGAGCCCTGACGGGTGCGAAACCATAGCAGAAACCGCGCGTTGGTCATAGATGTGGCTATCCCTGACTTGATTTGGTCACTAGGCAGCATTGGTGCTTTGCCTTAGCTGGCACTTCGGCTATAGTTTCGCCCGAATCCTTAGGGGTGACGATGTCTTTGTCGATATCGTCTGAGATCAGCTTGCTGAAACCCTTAGAACCTGATCCGGTTAGTACCGGCGTAGGAATAAGGATAATCCTTAAAGCCCGCCCCTTAACCGGGTCTCAATGCTACTCAATGAGATCCGAACAAATGTTATCTAAATCAGTATTGCTGGCTTTTCTGGCCAGCATTTTGTTGTCGACTT
>CBDTTT010000102.1:0-6098 GCA_965363345.1 uncultured Chromatiales bacterium | reverse complement strand
TTATGATCTTTATTCGAGTTAGCGTGACTGCAGTCAACCATGATCCGGGCTGGCAATCCGCCCTTCTTCAAAGCCTCTTCACACAAAGCGATACTGACTGAATCGTAGTTCGGGCGGCCACCGCCACCGCGGAGCACAACATGACCGTACGCATTGCCGGATGTTTGAAAAACAGCAGTGCGGCCATCCTTATTAATTCCAAGAAAATGATGTCCGTGGCTTGCTGACTTAAGCGCATTAATCGCGACATCGAGCGAACCGTCGGTACCGTTCTTAAAACCAACCGGCGTCGACAAACCACTCGACATTTCACGATGGGTTTGAGATTCGGTCGTACGGGCACCAATAGCTGTCCACGTAATTAAATCACCAAGATATTGCGGCATGATCGGATCAAGTGCTTCCGTTGCACAAGGCAAACCCATCTCAGTTAAATCCAGCAACAACTGACGCGCCATCCGGATACCCTTTTCGACATGGAATGAATCATCCATATCAGGGTCATTGACCAAGCCTTTCCAGCCCACAGTGGTGCGGGGCTTCTCAAAATAGACACGTATCAAAACGACGATAGTGTCGCTGACTTCAGCGGCTAACTTCGCCAGTTTTTTAGCGTACTCATGCGCAGCACCAATGTCATGAATTGAACACGGTCCAACGACTGCGAGCAGGCGCGGGTCACGTCCGTCCAGAATATCCTGCACCGTCTGACGGTGCTGCAAAATGCTGGCCTCAATCTCGGGAGTAACCGGCAGTTCGCTGATAATTTCATCGGGCGTCGGAAGAATAGTTTTAGATACAACGTTCACGTTGCGAATTCTACTGTTCATAATGGTTCAGGTCTTTAGTCTAGTTCTCAAAAACACTTCTTTTAAGAAGTAATCAAATCAATCACTTAGATGAAGCTAAAGGCAATAAGCCTGTATTCATCGGTCGAGTAGCATAACAGTTTAAGCGCTTTTAACTATGACACAGCGCATATTTTCGTAAGCCACATTGGCACTTAGCTCGCCGCCCGCAACCAATAGACTGCGAAATAGCAATCGCATACCCGAATAAGCTGTAGGCGAAACCTGTGCTCTCGCGTAGAATTCAGCGCCTCCACACAGCAACACCATTACCCCATCAGGAAGCCCATTGGTCAGAAAATCTACGCTCCGCGCCCGCCAACGACTTGGCAAATACCGTATCGAGAAGAAGCTCTCGACGGGTGAAAGGGCTAGCATCTACAAAGCGTATGACACCATTCATGCGACACCCGTTGCACTAAAGGTAGTGACACCCGAAATGGCAAAAGACGCCGACTTTCTGGAAGAGTTCACTATTGAAGCACGTTTGTCAGCGCGCATGGAGCACCCCAATGTTCTAGCCATCCAGAATGCGTCCTTCATTGAAGATTACTTTGTTATCGCAATGCCGCTTGGTGTGGAATCACTAGCAGAGCGAATGACGCGTCGGATGTCTACGGACCTTGCATTAAGCTTTGCCGAGCAGGCGATTGCAGCCGTTGCGCATGCACACAGTCGCAAAATTATTCACTGCGACCTGAAACCCGAAAACTTCATCGTGTTTCCTGACAATCGCTTAAAACTCTCCGACTTCGGATTTTCGAAGGTTGCCCAACACAAACTTAAGGCCTCGGGCTCAGGAACTGTTGGCTATGTCGCACCCGAGCAAGCCGTTGGCCGACCGATGTTCCAATCGGATGTGTTCTCACTTAGCCTTTTGATTTATCAGCTATTTAGCGGAAAAATAATCGATTGGCCTTACACGTGGCCACCCGCCGGCATCGACAAAGTAAGACGCAAAATACGCCCCAAAGCACGTGCCTGGTTGCGCAAGGGCATGGAAATGAGGCCACAAGACCGTTACCGTAATGCGGTAGCAATGGAAAAGGCCTTTCATAAAATTCCGCGACCGAAGCGCTAACCGTGACTGATACGCCCAAGCCTAAGAAAGAGAACCACCTTGCTTCTGCCCGACTCTATGTCGGCAATGCGGATTCAGAACGTGACTCTCTACAAAATGGCCTTGGGCAAATTGAAGTCTCGACCGTTGGCAGCTACGCAAAGCCCCGTGCGAATGAAGACTCTGCAGCAGTTATCCCTGTTAATGACCATGCGCTGGTGCTGGTCGTTGCCGATGGCGTTGGAGGTTTACCCGGAGGACGAGCTGCGTCGAATACGGCAGTAGAAATGCTGCGTGATGCACTCAAGAAAGCCACGGCCGACAACCTACGCACCGCCATTCTCGATGGTATCGAGATGGCCAATGCCAAACTGCTGACTCAGGGCAACGGCAGCGCCACAACCATTACTGTCGCCGAAGTGCGCCCGGGTGTTATTCGCAGCTATCACGTCGGTGACTCGGCTATTTGGGTCTGCGGTCAACGTGGCAAAATCAAACTACAAACAACCGCACATTCGCCTGTGGGCTTTGCTGTAGAAGCAGGACTGCTGAAGGAAACTGAAGCGCTAAATCACGCGAACCTGCACCTGATATCAAATGTGGTCGGTTCAGCGGAGATGCGCATTGAGATTGGCCCTGAGATAGAACTGGCAGTGCGCGACACGCTAATGCTGGCCAGTGACGGTCTTCTCGACAACCTTATGCAGCACGAAATTATTCGCCTGATCCGCAAGGGGCCGCTCAACAAAAGCATGGATGGCATCACCGAGCTCAGCCTCAAGCGTATGCACGAACCCACAGCAGGTCGTCCGAGCAAACAGGACGACTACACTGCCATTCTATATAGGCAGCCATCGGTAAAACGCAAATCCGGCAAGAAGACGTCTCAGGCCGATACAGCAGAACCATCAGGCAAATAGCACTAAGCCAAACTTTCCTCTGCTCAGCACGGCTGGGTAGAATCAACGCATAAATTCGCGGAGAAAAAAACTAATGACAAACGAATCAACCATGCAGCCATTTGCGACGGGCGATATTTTCGTCGGCGTTACCCTACTTAACAACCCAGACGATGATCACGCCGGTCCCGGCCGCATCATTCAGTACGATTCTGACTTCAATGAGAAGGGCGTGCTCTGGACAGAAGGCACTACACATCTGGTCGGTGGCTTGAAGTTCGGCCCCGACGGCAACCTCTGGGCATTCGACAGTAATGCACACTGTGTGTTGCGCATCAGTCCGGAAGGTAAACAGCTGCCCGAAATCAAGTTCGCTGAGAGATCATTCTCGCAGGTTAACTTCGCACCCGATGGCACGGTACTTATGGGTGAGCATATGGTCGGCGATGGCAGCACCTTCCCGGAGTGGATGGGTAAACTATCCGAAATGGGCACGACTCTGAACAAAATCCCGGGTGAAGACGTGTTTGGCCATGGCCATATCTTTCGCTTCACCATGGATGGCGAACTGATCAAGGAATATAACAACGAAGTCCATGGCGGCATGACAGGATTCCTGGGCTGTACCACTGCCAGCCTCTCGCCCGATGGCAAGACGATGCTCTACAGTTCTGAGACCGGCGCTCGTCTCATGCAGTACGATCTCGAAGCGGATCAACAGCTGCCCGATTTAGTGACCTTCGCACCCCGTGAAGGCATGGTGCTGATAGCGCTGTACCAACCTGATGGTTCGATCCTGATGATCAAGGCCGTCTCTCGTGAGGAATTCGTGCTGCAGCACTTGTCAGCCGACGGCGAAGCACTCAGAACCTACGAGCTACCAGGTCCAGGCTGGGCAACCATGTCGCCCTCCGCAGATGACAACATCATGCTGATCAGTAATTTCTTCAGCGGTGATCTTGCGACGCTTAATCTCACAACAGGCGAGATTTCGAAGAAAGTGAATGTCGGCGTAGAACGCTCACTGGCTGGTATTGCTCAGTTTCCTGGCTAATACCAACTAACGCTAGAAATAAAAAGAGCAACAAAAAAGCCCCGCCGATCATCTCGGCGGGGCTTTTTTATTGGTTCAAACTAAGCTTGCAGCGCACTTACCAAGGCAAAGCGCGACCATCATAGTTCCAGAACGTAGCCGTGTTTTCAACAAAGGTGTTGTCAATATTGCGGGCCATATCCTGAGCAGCAACATCTGCAGGACGCAGCATCTTCTTCGGCAACCCGGCTACGAAATCAGTATCGGTGAGCCCCGGATTAACCATTGCCACAGCAATCCCTTTTTTCCTCAGCTGAATCGAGAGGTTCTTGTACATCATGTTTACCGCAGCCTTACTGGTGCGATAAAACATAGTGCGCGGTGAACTCACCCCGGCAATCGAACCTTCGCTACTCGAGACAACAACCAGTTTCTTCAACTCGCTATCGAGCATATTCTGATAGAAGGCCTCTGCGATCTTGGTGGGTGCCAGTACATTCACTTCGAGTACCCTACGAAACTCGTCATAATCAAACGCGGTCAGAAACTGCACCTTAGTGTTACCGCTGATGCCGGCATTATTAATCAAAATATCAATCGGCTGACCCTGCATTTCTGCAGCCAACTCATCAACCCGGGCGAAATCAGTTACATCAAGCTGCGTAATCGTGAGGTTTTCATTATCTGCAGCCAATGCATTCAGGGCATCCGCCTTTTCGGGTTTACGCGCAGTCGCAATCACGTTGTAATCGCGCTCGAGATAAACCTTTACGAACTCAAGACCGATACCGCGGTTTGAACCGGTAATAAATACCGTAGGCACATAACCTTCGGGCAGCACGATCACCGTATCGGGAATCTTAACTTCCGTCATAAGCTTCTCGGCAGTATGGCCGCCGGCATACGCGGTAGAAAACAGCGTCATACTTATAAGCGTGAACAGAGCTACATAAAATTTATTCATGGTGTCTTCCTGTCAGAATTTGCTCTAGAGCAAAGCAATATTTGGAATAAAAAAATGACCGGCTACTGCCGGCCATTCGCAAGGCATTAAGCTGTTAGACCAAGGATCAGAGAACCCTAGCTAGCAGCCTTCAACTTATCTGCTGCTGCACGCCCAACCTCAACCATAGGGACGGCATCGAGAACCCAGCCTTTCACATTCTTGCGCTCAGGACTGGGAATAGCATAGGCAACACGACCTTCAGTAGACTCAATAGCGCCTGTATCAACCCTATATCCCTTGGCATCCCAATCTTTCAGATGCTCGCGATAGATCAAAATACATTTGTCGGAGGGTGTCATAAACTCTTTAGTGTTGGTCTCTGGTGTGATCACCGGATGCAGATTCTCAAGCACGACCACATCCTGATCGGCAACATATTGATTACGACTCATCACATACTCATCATTCTTCTCTTCCAAAACACAGTTGCGCATGCAGATCAGATAGAGGTGCGTGGTATTCTCATCAATAGGTCTTTCAAGAAGATACTGGTGCAGCCAAAATTCAGGAGACGGGTGAATGTAAGTCCAAACCTGGTTCGGGCCATGGAAGCCTGTACCGGCTTCAAGGTCACCAGCCTCTTCGCGCAACTCACGCATCTGGCCTTCCGGCAGAGGTGGCGCCTTAAACGTATGCCAGAAACCCTGACCGTAATCACTGCCGTTGTTGTCGAGGCGCATATCATTGACCTGATATTCCTCATCATCACCTTCAAAACCATGAGTATCATGCACAAACTCGTTATGAGCCGGGTCAATACCGTTTTCGATAGAACGCTCATAATTCGCTTTAATACCATAGTGCTGCATAGTGCCGCGCCAGCCTTCCTGGCCCCACTCTTTGATATTCATAATCGGCGGACGCTCTGCTTCCGGCAGGTCACCCAGAAATGCAAAGATCAGACCGTATTTCTCTTCAACGGGATACGCATCGATACGCGTGCGGCCGGGAATATTGGCATCTTTACCCAATGATGGCAGGCGCTGAACCTTGCCTTCCGCATCAAACTGCCAGCCGTGATAAGGACATGCAATGCAATTACCTTTTATCTTACCGTGGGCAAGCGAACCGCCGCGATGAGTACAGGTGTTGCTCAAACAAGCTGCTTTGCCGTCCTCGCCTCTGAATACAACGAAATCCTGTCCCAAAGCGGTTACTTTGATCGGTGCGTCGGTGAGTTCTTCGGCGGTAGCCATTGGATACCAAAAATTGATGTACATAGTTCTTCCCTAAAAGCCTTTGTTGTAATAAC
>CBDTTT010000101.1:0-6114 GCA_965363345.1 uncultured Chromatiales bacterium | reverse complement strand
GCAGCCGCTGCTACCCCATAGGCGCGTTGACCCAAAAATATTTTGTTTAGGTAGAGCGCAAGGATTTCTTCTTTACTGAATTCTTTTTCAATCTGCAGCGCTAAAATGAGTTCTTTCGCTTTGCGCACAAATGTTCTGTCGCGGGTAAGAAAGTACTCGCGAGCGAGTTGCTGGGTAATTGTGCTGCCGCCCTGACTGCGCGAGCCTGTGAGTAGCAGATTGAAAGCTGCGCGTGCAATGCCCTGGTAATCGAAGCCAGGATGCTCGTAAAAGCGATCATCTTCAGCAGCCAGAAAGGCGTTGGCTACTTGTGGCGGGATGCGCTCAAAAGCCACAGGCGTGCGCCGGCGCTCACCAAATTGCTCGATCAGCCGACCGTCACGTGTGTAAATCCGCAGTGGAATCTGCAGCCTTACCTCCCGGATCGTATCGGCAGAGGGTAGCCCGGGTGCCAGATAGTAATACGCGCCCATTGCAGCAGCGAGTATGGAAATTACACCGGTCAAACCGAGTGCAACCAGTATTGGAAGTATTCTTTTTGCGACTTTCATCAGAGTTTTGGAATCTGTCCCTTGCCCGTGCGGGACTGATTATGCATATTAATTGCTGAAAGTGGGCAAACCCGTTGAAAGACGGGGACGCAAAGCTTCCGGTCTAAGGGCAGAAATACTGCAAATGCAGGGTTTTTGCTTACGATAGCGGGGTTGCCGGATAGCCATTGAGATGCACGTTGCCTCAATAATCCGTCAACCTCCCTTCTATATCCGCTGGTTTTGTCAGGCCCTGCAGCAGAAAACCGCTGTAGATCGACCGGAGCTGCTTAATGTGTGCGCTAATGCACGTTTTGAGTCTTTAACCGGGGTAGTGGCGCCACAATGTGAACAAAATCACATTCACATTAGTTTTGGCGTGATATATAGTTAAGTCAATTATGTAATATTAGTTTAGGTTTGGCTTTCAAGTTCAAGACTTAAAAGGGAATTACTGAATGTTCGGTTCAAAATCAAAGGCTCTTATCGGTCTTGACATAACGACCTCATCGATCAAGCTGATCGAGCTCTCCGAATCCGGTGGGCGATATCGCGTAGAGGGTTATTCGGCTGAAGCAACGCCACCTAACTCTATTACAGAGAAATCCATTGTCGATGCCGATGCCGTTGGTGAAGCGATTCGCCGCGCTGCGAAACGTTCTGCGACACGGACTTCGGAGGCCGCCATCGCAATTAGTGGCGATGCAGCAATTACTAAAGTTATCCAGATGCCCCGCAATCTCGGCGAAAACGAGCTGGAATCACGAGTTGAGATTCAGGCTGACCAATACATTCCATTTCCGATGGATGAGGTTAGTTTCGATTTTGAGGTTATGGGCAAAAGCCAAAACGACCCCGAGCTGCTGGATATATTGTTGGTGGCAACACGAACAGAAAATGTCGACCAGCGTCGTGCGGCAGTTGAGGCCGCTGGGTTGACTCCTCGCGTTGTTGATATCGAAGCCTTCGCTCTTGAGAACGCGTGTCAGCTATTAACCCATCAAATGCCAGAAGGCGGAATCGATCACCTGATCGCTGTCGTCGACTTCGGCGCAAGTAGCACCACCTTTAGTGTGCTGCAGAACCTAAAAGTTGTTTACACGCGTGATTTCGCATTCGGTGGCCAGCAGCTTACCGAAGAAATTATGCGTATCTATGGATTGAGTCTTGAAGATGCGGGCCGTGCAAAGAAAGAAGGTGGCTTGCCAAGCAACTATCAGCCAGAAGTACTGGATCCGTTTGTCGATGACATGACACAACAGGTTAGTCGCTCGTTGCAGTTCTTCCTCGCTTCCGGCGGTGGCCGCGAACAACCCGATCAAATCCTGGTATGTGGCGGTTGCGCCAACATTCCCGGCGTGGCTGAGTTGATTGCCAGCAAGGTTGGTATTCCGACCGAAATAGGCGACCCACTTGGCCAGATGAAAATTTCCTCCCGTGCAAAATCACAGGGTGTAACGCGCGATGCGACAGCCTTGTTGACCGCATGTGGACTCGCGCTGAGGAGTTTCGACTGATATGCCAAAAATTAATTTACTACCCTGGCGCGAAGAGTTACGCGAACAAAGACGTAATCAGTTTTACGTTGCAATGGCTAGCGCAGTAGGCGCAGCCGCTGTTGCTGTGTTTCTCGGTGTCCTGGTTATGAACAGTGTTATTAGTCATCAAAACGGTCGTAATCAGGTGCTTCAAGAGGAGATGAAACTTCTTGATAAGAAGATTGACGAGATTAAAGATCTTGAGGCGAAGAAAGATCGCCTTGTTGCGCGCATGCAAATTATTGAGCAGCTACAGCAGAGCCGACCTGAAATTGTGCATCTCTTTGAAGAGTTGGTGCGTACCTTGCCGGATGGTGTATATCTCACAGAAGTAACACAGTCGGGCGCGGCGTTAAACATTGCCGGTGCGGCCGAATCCAATACGCGTGTTTCTGCACTAATGCGCAACGTCGATAAGTCGGGCTGGTTAACAGAGCCTGATCTGGAGGTTGTTGAGGTGCGTAATGACACAGAGGCTCAGGGTACTTTGGGGAGCTTATTTTCTATTCGTGCTAAGCAGATTTCGACTATTCCACCAGAGGAAGATGAATCATGAAGTTAGATATGAACATGAACTTCCTTGAGGAGTTGCAGAATCTAGATATTAATGAGATCGGTCGCTGGCCTTTCTTGTTCAGAGCGATTTTTGTCACGCTGGCATTTGTTGTAGCGACAGCAGGTGGCTATTACTACTTCGTTTTCGAGCAGAAGCTGCCAGTACTCGAGCGCGCTCAAACTGAAGAGTCGGATTTGCGCCGTAGCTTTGAATCGAAACAGCGTAAGGCGGCTAATCTGGGCGCATATAAAGAGCAGCTTTCTGACATTGAGCGTTCGTTCGGCACGATGTTGCAGCAACTTCCGGGTAAAACCGAGATTCCAAACTTACTTGTGGATATTTCGCAGACTGGCCTGGCTGCTGGTCTCGATGAAAAGCTATTCAGACCACAAAGCGAGATTCGTAAGGGTTTCTATGCTGAAAAGCCAATTCGCATTGTGCTTAAGGGTAGCTATCACGAGTTTGGCAACTTCGTAAGCGATATTGCCGCATTGCCCCGAATTGTGACTTTGCATGACATCGACATTTCACCAGAAGACTCTTCGAGCATTTCAGGTACCGATGATCTGGTCTTGAGTGTTCTTGCAAAAACATATCGTTATCTTGACGAAACTGAGACGGCAGAATGAACATGATATCGATAAAAACTTATCAACGTATTTTGTTGTCTGGCGTAGTTATGTTGCTGGCAGCTTGTTCAGGTGGTCCGGATGACGATCTGATGTCGTATATCGATAGCGTTAAGGCGCGCGGTGGTGGTCGTATTGAGCCATTACCACAGATTAAGCCATACGAAACATTCCGCTATGAGGCAGAGAGCATGCGCTCGCCGTTCGTCTATAATCGACCAAAATCTGTCGGACGTTCGAATGGCCCACGCCCCGTACAAAACCGCAGCAAGGAATACCTTGAGCAGTTCCCGCTGGATACTCTGGATATGGTGGGCGCGTTAACTCGTGAAGGCACACGGTTTGCATTGCTCCAGACCTCTGATGGTCTGGTGCATAGAGTTGTTACAGGAAATTACATTGGTCAGAACGAGGGGCGCATTGTCGAAATCAATGACTCTTCGGTCGAGCTTGAAGAATTGGTAGCAGATGGTGTGGGTGCTTTTTATAAGCGCCCTGCTTCAATAGGGTTAGGTGAATGATGATCTTCTTAAATGATGTCCCGTGTGGGGCTGCAGGAGTAGGAACGATGAGCGCAACAACTAAGCGAAGCAGGGTGCACAACCCCTTGCGCAAGGCTGTCTCCGCAATGGTGCAGATGTTAGTTGTTACATTGTTTGGTGTAACTGCGGTGCTTGCCCAAGGTAGTGCGTCGGCAAATGAACTCAAGAGTATTGATGTTCAGGTGCTTGCCGGTGGCAAGATTGAATTGCAGCTTGAGATGACTGGTGAGGCGCCTGAGCCCCTCACATTTACCATCGACGAGCCCGCGAGAATCGCACTCGATTTGCCGGGGACATCTTCTGCTCTACCGAGTCGCCGCCAGGATGTTGGTCAAGGTGCATTGGATACAATCCTCGTAGCTGAAGCCGGTAACCGGACGCGTGTCGTTTTGAATCTCGACAAGCTCGTAGCTTATGAAACCCGCATTGAAGGCAGTAGCATTTATGTGACGCTTGAATCGGCTACCAAGTCTGAGTCAACAACTTTTGCAACAGCGATTCAGGAAGACGAAGCAAGTGACGCGGCGAAAGCTGATGTTGCTATTGAAAGTGTCGATTTCCGCCGCACCAAAACAGGCGGTGGTCGCGTTATTGTAAATCTGAGTGATTCATCTGTTCCTGTGGACGTGAGCAGAGATGGCTCCGACGTTATTGTTGTATTCAGCAAAACCTCAGTACCCGATCGTTTGTTGAAAGAATTTGATGTGGTTGATTTTGCAACTCCGGTTAAGTCGGTTGAAGCGCAGCGTACGCAGAATGATGTACGCCTGGTGATTTCTGCCGATGGCCCGATTCAGGAGTTGGCCTATCAGACTGATAATATCTTCACTATCGAAGTGAACCGTTTAGTTGCTACAGAAAAGAGCAAAGCGCCCGGGTTGTTTAACCCCGACCGTGAGTACACGGGCGAGCGCTTGACTCTTAACTTCCAGGATATTGATACCCGCTCTGTATTGCAGCTTCTGGCTGACATCAGTGGTCGTAACATCGTGGTATCAGATGCGGTTACCGGAAACGTTACTTTGCGCTTGCAAAGCGTTCCCTGGGACCAGGCACTGGATATTGTGCTCGCAACTAAGGGCCTCGATATGCGTGAGAACGGCAACGTTATTATTGTCGCGCCGGCTGACGAGATTGCCCAGCGTGAAAAAGCCGACCTGGCATCACGTGAAGAGATTAAACAGCTGGCACCTATGTATTCAGAGTACCTGCAGGTCAATTATGCAAAGGCAGCTGATTTGGCTGCTTTGATCAGCGGCACATCTAACGGTTCGCTGCTCTCTGAGCGCGGCACTGTTGCGATTGATGAGCGCACCAACACTTTGTTGTTGCAGGATACTTCAGATCGTATTTCTGATATTCGCAAACTCGTCAGCACACTGGATATTCCGGTACGTCAGGTGCTCATCGAATCACGCATTGTGGTGGTCAGTGATGACTTTAGTCGTGACCTTGGTGTTCGTTGGGGTGCCACCGGTTATAACACAAGTTCTGATGGCTCTAAGTTGGGTGCAATTTCAGGTAGCGGAGACGCCACCAATGAAATAGTAAACTCATATCTCGATCCGGCTAATGCCGGTATTCCGGACCTTCCTTTGCAGAACAATCGTTATGCGGTGAATCTTCCGGTAGCAAACGCTGCAGGTAAAATTGCGCTGGCTTTGTTGAATGATGACTATCTGGTTGAGCTTGAGCTAACCGCTCTGCAGGCCGAAGGCCGCGGCGAGGTGATTTCATCACCACGTGTTATCACTGCTAATCAAAAAGAAGCGACTATCGAACAGGGTGTTGAGATTCCTTATCAGGAAGCTTCATCAAGTGGCGCAACCACAACTCAGTTTAAAGATGCTTTGTTGCGCTTAACCGTGACTCCGCAGATTACGCCTGATGATCGCATCATCATGGATCTTGAGGTAACGAAGGATAGTGTGGGTGAAGTGGTTTCCAATTCATTCGGTGGTTCCGTCCCAAGTATTGATACTCGTAAGGTCCAGACCCAGGTGCTGGTTAACAATGGTCAGACAGTTGTGCTTGGCGGTATCTATGAAACAGAAACCGGTGAGTTTGAGACTAAAGTGCCATTTCTTGGTGATATTCCATTCTTAGGATATCTATTTAAATCAACAAGATATGAATCTAAGAAATCTGAGTTACTAATCTTTGTAACACCGAAGATTCTTGAAGAAGGTTCGAGCATCTTTTGATGCTAGCGGGAATCTGCAGAGAGCAGATTCCCGGAACCTGATGTAATTCCATAAGGCAATGATATTTGCTAAAAAAAGCCCGGCATCGCCGGGCTTTTTTTATTGCTGTTTCCTT
>CBDTTT010000100.1:0-6162 GCA_965363345.1 uncultured Chromatiales bacterium | reverse complement strand
ATCAGCAGCAATAAAAAAGGCTCACCCCGTTTGGGGTGAGCCTTTTTTATTTGGTGCGGATAGCCGGACTCGAACCGGCACGGGTTGCCCCACAGCCCCCTCAAGGCTGCGTGTCTACCAATTCCACCACATCCGCAATTTTTCGGTAATCGCCCACGACGATTAACCTTTAACTCTTTACTCCCGGTAGATCAGGAGCAATTAAACCCTTACTCCGCAGGAGCAGGAATCTCCAGCACATCGTCCTGCTCTGCAGGTACATCGGCAGGAACCGGCGTAAACTGAAGGTCGACCTCAGCTGGTACTTCTGTTGTTTCCAGAAGACTATTTGCTACTGGACGTTGCGCGCCGATAAAGGCGAGCGACAAACTGGTCACGAAAAACAATGTAGCCAATATGCCAGTGGTGCGGGTCAGGAAGTTCGCTGAACCACGAGCACCGAATACGGTACCTGATGCGCCGGAACCAAAACCTGCGCCGGCATCTGCGCCCTTGCCCCGCTGCAGCAGCACGGCACCGATGAGCAAAGCCGCAACAATAACGTGACCGATAAGAACCAATGTATGTAATGTAGTCATTTATAAACTCAGTGAGAAAACTTAAACCGCGGTACAAATACCGAGAAAGTCTTCCGCTTTTAGGGAGGCCCCGCCAATCAGGCCGCCATCAATATCTGCCATAGCAAACAATTCAGAAGCATTCGAAGGCTTGACGCTGCCCCCGTACAAAATTTGTAACCCTTCCGCGACCTCTGCACTGCGGGCTGCAGCCACTGCACGCAACTCGGCATGCACTTCCTGAGCCTGCTCAGAGCTAGCAGTTTTACCCGTGCCAATTGCCCAAACAGGTTCATAAGCCAACACTGCATGTTTCATCGCGTCGATACCCGCCAGATCAAGCACGGCTTCAAACTGCCCTGCTACTACTGCGACGGTCGTTCCGGCTTCACGTTCTTCAAGCGATTCGCCAACACACAGAACAGGGATCAAGCCTTCCTTTTGAGCGGCAACAAACTTCTGTGCAACCAACTCACTAGACTCGCCATGAATAGAGCGACGTTCTGAGTGGCCGACAATCACATAGTCGCAACCCAGGTCTTTCAGCATCACGGCTGAAACGTCGCCGGTAAATGCACCGCTCACTTCAAGCGACACGTCCTGTGCACCCAGCTTCACCGAAGTTCCGGCAACAGCCGCACGCACCTGCTCAAGATAAACGTAAGGGGGGCAAACCAGCATATCTGCATTTGCAGCAGCCGCACCACCGATAACGCCAGCCATCAATTCTTCAATTGACGAGCGACTACCATTCATCTTCCAGTTGCCTGCAACCAGCGTCTTACGCATCGAATTAGCCCCTGCAAAAGTCCCGCTCAAGCGGAGCCACGAAAAAGGATGCGGAAGGTTAGCGTCCTAAGTGCGCAAAATCAATGGTAATCGGCGGTATTTCTTACTATCAGGCTGATGCGGCGGCACGAACAACGTCTGCCAACTGCTCTGCGAGAGCAACAACCTCATCATTGTCCTGACCTTCGACCATAACGCGCACCACAGGCTCTGTGCCTGAAGCCCGCAGTAACACTCTGCCACGCTCACCCAACTGAGCTTCAAGCGCCTGCACACCCGCCTGTATAGACGGCGCCTCAAGATCTACTTTGGTTTCAGTACGGACGTTAACCAGCGTCTGCGGATATTGCGGCATGTCAGCAACCAACTCCTGCAGCGTCTTACCCGTCTCAGCGACAACATTCAGAACCTGCAGAGCACTAACCAGTCCATCACCGGTGGTCGTTTTATCGAGAATCAACATATGGCCGGAGCTTTCACCGCCAATCTCTCCGCCTTTCTCACGCAACATTTCCAGCACATAGCGATCGCCGACATTGGCGCGGAAGAACTCGATGCCCTTCTCTTTCAATGAGACTTCAAGCCCCAGGTTACTCATGAGCGTACCGACAACCGGGCCTTTCAGTGTGCCGTTGGCATGGCGGTGATTTGCCAGCAAATACAGAATATGGTCGCCATTAATCAGGTTGCCGTCACTGTCAACCATCAACAGGCGATCGCCATCGCCGTCCAGAGCAATGCCGAGGTCTGCGCCGACACCCTTGACCGTCTGCTGCAGCAGCGCAGGCTGCGTCGATCCGCAGTCCTTATTAATATTGAAGCCGTTAGGAGAACAACCGATAGCAATGACATCTGCACCCAGCTCCGACAACACCCTTGGGGCAACTTTGTAAGCAGCTCCATGAGAGCAATCTAATACGATTTTTACGCCGTCCAGCGACATTGACTCGGGCACTGTGGATAAACAGAACCACTGATACTGACTGCGTGCGGTATCAACGCGACTCGCAGTGCCGAGCTCTTCCGACCGACGGGTAATGGCGGGCTCTTCAAGGAAGGCTTCTATCTGCAACTCGATTTCATCAGACAGCTTGCGACCGTTGCCGTCAAAAAACTTAATGCCATTGTCATCAAAGGGGTTATGCGAAGCACTAATAACAACACCCAAATCAGCATCCAATGAATGCGTCATATGAGCAATCGCCGGCGTCGGAAGCGGGCCTAACAAAACCACATCCATTCCTGCTGCAACAAAGCCAGCCTCAAGTGCCGACTCAAACATATAACCCGATACCCGGGTGTCCTTACCGATAACCGCTCTGCCACCATTCGGTGCTAATACACGTGCTGCTGCACTCGCCAAACGCAACGCAAATTCTGCAGTCATCGGATCTTGTCCGACAGTCCCACGAATCCCGTCCGTGCCAAAATACCTTCTTGTCATGTCTCTTCCCTTATTACAGACCCTTAGCCTACCGTCCTCCCCGGACAGGAAATACTAAGAGTCCAATCTGCCTAAGCAGAGATATCCCCGAAACCTTGGGCTGCCTGCAATACCTGCAGTGCCTCACTGGTGGCACGCACATCGTGCACTCTGACTATATGCGCCCCGCCCTGTACCGCCAATAGCGCTAGAGCAACGCTACCTATCAGGCGATCACTCACATCGTTATGTAATATCTTTTCAATCATTGACTTACGAGACAAACCTACTAATACAGGATAACTCGATTCAACTAGTCGCGGAGTTGCCGCGAGCAGGCTCAGATTGTGCTCCAGCGTTTTACCAAAACCAAAACCGGGATCAATCACAATAGCCTGCTTTGCAATCCCTGCTTCTTCAGCAACCATAGCGCGCCGCAGCAAAAACCCGAGGACGTCTGTCACAACATCTTCATAAGCCGGAGCTTCCTGCATAGTTCGCGGACTGCCCTGCATGTGCATCAGACATATTGCTGCACCGTATTGCTGAAATACCGTCACGGCAGCCTCAAGCGCAGCTTCGTTTTGCAGGGCCCTAACGTCATTGATCATACCCGCACCAGCGGCCGCAGCTGCCAGCATCACCTCGGGCTTGCTCGTATCAACCGACACAGGCACATCGAACTCACGAACCAATGCCTCAACAACAGGAATGACTCTCTGCAATTCTTCTTCAACAGGAACTTCGGGGGCGCCCGGACGGGTCGATTCGCCACCGACATCAATAATGTCAGCACCCTCTTCTATCATTTGTGCGGCATGGCGACGCGCTGCATCAAGGGTTTGATAGCGACCGCCATCAGAAAACGAATCGGGCGTGCAATTCAGCACGCCCATTATCCGGGGTTGGCTCAGATCGAGCGCTTTATCGGCCAGTTGCAGTATCAACGGGTAACCCGCATATGCCGTAGATGCCGTATACGCCGTATATGCTTAGTGCAGTTCTGCAGGACCGCCGACACCGGAAGACTTGTCTTCGGGCTCAGATTTAGGCTCAGGGTCAGAACTACCTGAATTAGAAGAACCGGAACTGCCCCAGCCTTCAGGCGGACGCGGTTCTCTACCTTCCATAACGTCAGCTAACTGCTTCTGATCAATCGTTTCGTACTTCATCAATGCCTGAGCGAGCGCATCAAGAATCACACGCTTCTCTTTCAGAATTTCTTCGGCATGCTTGTAGTTACCATCAATAATCAAACGCACTTCTTCATCAATGACGTGTGCCGTTTCATCGGATACCTGCTTGTGCTGTGTTACCGAGCGGCCCAGAAAAACTTCGCCTTCGTCTTCGCTATAAGTTAAGGGACCGAGTTTGTCTGACAAGCCCCACTTGGTCACCATGCTGCGCGCGATACTAGTCGCACGTTCAATATCATTGGAAGCACCGGTAGTAACAGCATCGGCACCAAAGGCGATTTCTTCTGCGATACGGCCACCGAATAGACTTGCTATCTGACTGTTCAGACGCCGTTTACTGTGGCTGTAGCGATCTTCCTCTGGCAAGAACATAGTGACGCCCAGAGCACGACCGCGAGGAATAATAGAAACCTTATAGACAGGATCATGATCAGGAACATTAAGTCCCACGATCGCGTGGCCAGCCTCATGGTATGCAGTCAGCAACCTTTCTTCTTCACTCATCACCATGGACTTACGTTCTGTACCCATCATGATTTTATCTTTAGCACGCTCGAACTGATCCATACGAACGGTACGCTGGTTGCCACGAGCCGCAAACAACGCCGCCTCATTCACCAAATTAGCAAGGTCTGCACCTGAGAAACCCGGAGTACCGCGAGCAATCACATCGGGGCGCACATCTTCGCCTATAGGCACTTTACGCATATGAACTTTGAGGATCTGCTCGCGACCGCGAACATCCGGCAATGGCACTACAACCTGACGATCGAAACGACCAGGGCGCAGCAACGCTGGATCCAGCACATCAGGACGGTTAGTGGCAGCAACAACAATCACGCCCTCGTTACCTTCAAAGCCATCCATCTCAACCAACAACTGATTAAGGGTCTGCTCACGCTCATCATTACCGCCGCCAACACCAGCACCACGATGACGACCAACTGCATCAATCTCATCAATAAAGATAATGCAGGGTGAATGTTTCTTCGCCTGCTCAAACATATCGCGAACACGGGACGCGCCCACACCAACAAACATTTCTACGAAGTCTGAACCAGAGATAGTGAAGAAGGGTACTTTCGCTTCGCCGGCAATTGCACGTGCCAGCAAGGTCTTACCAGTACCGGGCGAACCGACCAGCAATACACCTTTAGGAATTTTGCCGCCGAGACGCTGAAACTTACCCGGGTCCATCAGGAATTCAACGATCTCAACCAATTCTTCTTTGGCTTCTTCGATGCCAGCTACATCAGCGAAAGTGACGTTCACCTGATCTTCGCCGAGCAGGCGTGCCTTGCTCTTACCAAAAGACATTGCACCCTTGCCGCCAGCACCGCCCTGCATCTGACGCATGAAGTACACCCAGACACCAATCAACAGCAGTATCGGGAATGAATTAATGAGCAAACTAACGAGGATACTTTGCCCTTTCGGTGCAGAACCGCTAAAACGAACCGTGTTGTCTTTAAGGAAACCAATCAAGGCTGTGTTATCGGTCTCCGGGCTGTAAGTCACGAACTGTTCGCCGCTGGTCTTCATGCCCTGGATATTCTGTCCCTCGAAGGTGACCTGAGCCACCCCGCCGGTTTCAACCAGATCAAGGAAACTCGAATAATCGAGCATGTCGGTCTGGCGGTTAGCCGGGCCAAAGCTCTGAAACACGGTCAGAAGGACGATGGCAATAACCACCCAAAGGAGTATGTTCTTAGCGAGATCGTTCACAGATTTCCTCTATTCTTAAATGTTGCCCTGCAACCACCAAAAGCGCAGAGAAGTAATGCCTGAAACACTACTACAAACGGTAACCACTAGCTACAAGGTAGGTCTCACGACTATCCGGTCGTGAAGCTTTGGGTTTTCTAACCTTTACCGTCTTAAACTTTGTTCGAACCAACTTAACCATGTCGTCAAAGCCTTCCCCGTGGAAGATTTTCGTGACGAAATGGCCACCCGGACGCAAAACCTCATAGGCCAGCTCCAGAGATATCTCGACCAGATACATGCTTCGTGGCTGGTCAACCGAGCGCATACCAGTAATATTGGGGGATAAATCCGACATTACAAGGTCAACCGGCGTATCACCGATACATTCTTTGAGTTCTGCCAAAGCAGCATCCTCAGTGAAATCGCCGAGAATGAACTCCACATCATCAATCGGCGGCATATCTAATATATCCAGACCGATTACACGACC
>CBDTTT010000099.1:0-6171 GCA_965363345.1 uncultured Chromatiales bacterium | reverse complement strand
AAATATTTTTATAGGCGCTAGTTTTTCAAGCCATCCGCCTCAAGCTTTGCATGAACGAAATTCATGATGCCACCAATATAAGGCAGCTGCTCATGCAAACCGGTAGCCGCATCCCAAAAGTCACGATGCAACACAACCTGCCCTTGTTGATTAAACCGGAACTGAGTTGCTCCGTAACTCACTATCGGAGCTCCTTCATTCAAGGCCGCCACCTGCACAGTCATGCGCCAACGGATGAAATAGTCGGTCTCGCTTCTAGCGACATCAAGGAATGCCACATCAAGCACTTCGGCCTGACCTGCAGCATGAACAAAATAATCTGTGACCTTCGCCAGACCGAAAATTCCGACAATGTTATCGTTGAGATAGGCCTCATCAGAATAGACTGCAGCCGACTTCTGTCTGACGGACTCAGGCGACATCTGAGTAAAATAGCCTTGTAGCCGAGCCAAAACCACCTGCTCTTCCGCGCTACCCGGCTGAAAAACGTGGGCACTATCAGCACTCTGGTCTAAAGCTGCCTCATAGCTGGCATTCAGCTTCTCCAGAAAACCAGCCTCCGGCGCCTCGCTACAAGCAACTAAAACGGGCAAAACCGCAGCAATAATCAGATATCTCAGTACTCTACTCATATCACTATAGTAAATATATTGTATAAGTTTTTGCAAGTAAACTAGGCATAAATCACTATATTTTAGTAAAATACGCCAAATCACTTGCTCCGAGTAAATCATTCTGTATAATTTTTGTATAAGTTTTTATGAGCACTAAATACAATGCCATCTACTAGAAGCATGCACTACCCCATCCGCACCATCGCGACTATGACCGGCGTTAAGCCCGTCACGCTGCGCGCATGGGAAACGCGCTACGGATTACTCAAACCGATACGCACCGAATCAGGGCATCGCCTATATACAGACCGCGACATCGAGACCATACAAAAAGCGTTGGCGCTTCGGGCAAGAGGCATACCGATACGACAGGTCCCAGAGCTGCTGAAACAAGGATCAGAAAATGATGACCCTGAGAGCATTTGGGTAAGCAAGCGCGAACGCATGCTTGCGGCTATTGGTCAATTTGACGAACAGCAACTGGATCGAATCTACCAAAAAGCTATGGGGCTCCACCCAATAACCACGATCATAAAAAATCTCATCGAGCCAGTACTTGCAACGCTCGGGCAGCGCTGGGATAAAGTTCCGGGTGGTATAGCCGAGGAACACTTTTTCAGCGTCTATGTAAGCCACAAACTTGAAGCGCGATTTCAGCAACAGTTTGGACGTGCAACTGGCCCCCTTATCGTCTGTGCATGCCTGCCACAAGAAACACATGTTTTGGGTCTATATTTATTCTGCCTTGCTGCGCATGAATCAAATTTTCGTATAATTAATCTCGGTGCTAATACGCCACTCGGTCAGATCGAAGTTGTTTGCCAGAGAAGCAGGCCATCGGCAGTAGTATTAGGCGGGTTGCTAGAACCCTCGCAGCAAACATTGACAGAGCTCAAAAATATGGTGAACAACACCGAGAGCCCTGTGTTTATTGGCGGAAAAGTATCGCTAATTGCCAAGCAGTCTATTGAGTCCTGCGGTGCTCTAGCGCTTGGCGTCGATACATCGGCAGCTCTAAGAGACCTTACAGAAACGATCACGTCACTTGGCCCCAGCAGAGAACTGGAGCTTTAGGATTAAGATGAAAATCGCAATTATTGGTAGTGGTATATCTGGCATGTATGCTGCCCATCGACTGCATCCTCAACATGACATCACGCTGTTCGAAGCCGACTCAAGACCTGGCGGACATACCAATACTGTGGATGTCGATGCGAATGGACAGACTTACAGCATCGACACTGGCTTTATCGTATTTAATGAGCGCAACTACCCAAACTTTATTGCGCTACTTGATGAACTAGGGGTTGCCTCAGAACGTAGCGAGATGAGCTTTAGCTTCAAATGCGAACTCAGCGGACTCGAATATAACGGCAGATCGCTAAGCGCTCTATTTGCACAAAAACGTAACTTACTGCGCCCGAAATTTTACAAAATGATTCTCGATATCATGCGCTTCAATCGCAGCGCACAAACGCTACTGAATGCGCCAGATGGCATGTCGATGGGCGAGTATCTGGATAAGTATAATTTTTCTGGTCCGATGGTCGACGACTATCTACTGCCCATGGCGGGTGCCATCTGGTCTTCAGAGCCGGGCATGATGCGTGAGTTTCCGGCACGGCAATTTGGTCGCTTCTTCATGAATCACGGCCTCATGCAAGTTAAAGACCGTCCGCAATGGCGCACTGTTTCTAAGGGTTCCAGAGAGTACCTGAAAGCAATCTGCAAGCCTTTTGCGGATCGTATCCGGCTTAATAGCCCGGTCGAAAGCATCGAACGCTTTGCCGATCACGTGCTAGTAACAGTCGGTGGACAAGCAGCTGAAAGATTCGACCAGGTGGTTATTGCTACTCATAGCGATCAGGCACTAAGCATGCTCAAAGACCCTGACGCCAGCGAATCTGACGTGCTCGGCGCAATCCCCTATCAGCACAATGACACAGTACTCCACACCGACACACGCCTGATGCCCAAAAATCGAAAAGCGTGGGCGGCATGGAATTACCACAGACCACAACATGCCGATAGCCACGTTAGTGTGACTTATAATTTGAGCACTTTGCAGAATGTTCCCGACGAGACCCAGTTTTTGGTGACGCTCAACGGCAGCAAGCAAATTGATAAGAGTAAGGTTTTACAGCGCTTCAGCTACGAGCATCCTGTGTTTAATATGGAAAGCATGGCCGCGCAGAAACGCTGGGGTGAGATCAACGGCCAAAGACGCACATGGTATTGCGGTGCATACTGGGGCTATGGGTTTCACGAAGACGGCGTGAAAAGTGCTATTCGGGTATGCGAAGCTATGGAGAATATTGACAGCCATGAAGAGCTGCATTTATCACGGGCGGGTTAAACACCGACGACGATCTCCAGTCGATAATCGTTTTGAATACTCTGTATTCATGATGTATGCAGATCTCGATGAGATCACATCTGTGCTCGACCGCTTCCTGTTGTGGTCAGCCAAAGGGCCCGCTCTTGCGTGGTTCCGTCGCAAAGACCATACCGGCAACAAAGATGAATCACTTCAGGAATCGGTGCGTAAACTTGTCGAAACAAAGACAGGGCGAAAACCAAGCGGCCCCATTCGACTGCTCACAAATTTCCGGTATTTCGGCTACTGCTTCAATCCAATAAGCATCTACTACTGCTTCGATGAGAACGAAAACCTGCAGGATATCGTTTTTGAAGTAACCAATACCCCGTGGGGACAAACTCACTGCTATGTGCTGCCAGCCGAAGAGAATACTGCCATCAAAGGCTTTAGTTTTAACTTCGAAAAAAGCATGCACGTATCGCCATTCATGAGCATGGACATGAGCTACAAGGCGCGCCTAACCGAGCCTGAGCAATCACTATTCATGAGCATGGAAAATCGCCACGATGGTCGGAAAATTTTCGATGCTCAATTGGCGCTTGAGAGACTGCCTATCAACGCCACAAATATGGCAAAGACCCTTTTGCGCGACCCGGTCGTCACCTTCAGGGTTATGGCTCTGATTCATTGGCAGGCAATCAAGCTGTGGATAAAGCGTGTACCGGTGGTTGCTCACCCCCGAAAAAAACACAATACTTAGCGCATACATTAGAGGCATTTGACAGCTATGCAGCACTTCGACAACACCGGCAGAATAGGAAAACTGCCACAGAATATAGCCATGGATCAGGCACTTAGCCCCGCCCAGCAGGCGTTTCGCAGCGTCTTTGTAAGACTGCTCAATAACATTAAAGGTGCCTATTTAGTCGTCACAGACCCAATGGGCACAACCACCTTTGGTGATCCGGACAGCGATCTGCACACCTCCCTGCAAATTATTGACCCCTCTACATATTCTGATCTTGCAACCGGCGGACCGGTTGGTGGAGCCGAGGCGTACATACAGGGCAAATGGGTCACATCAGACCTGACCAGCCTGCTACGACTCTTTGTGAGAAACCGCGAGATCATGCTGACGCTCGATGGCGGACTTACCAACCTGCTAAAACCGGCACGACGTATTCTGCATTGGGGTCGTCGTAACACCGTCAAGACAAGCAGAAAAAACATCACTGCACATTACGACCTGGGCGAAGACATGTTTAAAACATTTCTCGATCCAACCATGACGTACTCAGCAACCATCTATGAAGATGATTCGTCAACCTTGGACGAATCGGCACTGTACAAGCTCGATCTGATCTGCAAAAAACTCGATCTTCAGCCAAAAGATCATGTTATCGAGATCGGCACCGGCTGGGGTGGCTTCGCTATTTATGCTGCAAAAACATACGGCTGCAAAGTGACCACCACTACGATATCGCGGAATCAACATGAGGTTGCGACCCGACGAGTCAAAGAGGCCGGACTCGAGGACCTTGTAACGATTCTTGACCAGGACTACCGCCTGCTCGAAGGCAAATACGACAAACTTGTTTCGGTGGAGATGATAGAGGCCGTCGGACTCGATTACCTGAACACCTTTTTCAAGCAATGCAGTGACTTGCTTAAGCCCGATGGCAGAATGCTAATTCAGGCAATCACTATTGCTGACCGGCATCACGAACGTGCCGCACGCACCGTCGACTTTATCCAGAAGTATATTTTTCCTGGTGGCGCATTACCCTCGATGGGAGCCATCATGAATTCAATTGGTGATGAAACCGACCTACAGATTACAGGGCTGCACGATATCGGGCTGCACTACGCCCGCACGCTGCGTGATTGGCGCAGCGGATTTTTCGAACAACTGCCCGAAATTCGCCAACTCGGCTACCCGGACGAATTTATTCGTATGTGGGACTACTACCTCTGTTACTGCGAGAGCGGCTTTCTCGAACGCTCAATCAGTACGCTACAACTGGTGTTCGACAAGCCCGACTGCCGCCTGCATCTACCCTAGACAGCGTTAAACACAGATACTTACCAGCAATCCATCTTTGTGCTAATCTATGTAATTACATATAAATAGACTTATCGCAGGCAAACAGATGGCAGAACTAGCAACTAAACAAGCCCCCATTGATAAAACCTCATACAAGCATTTTGATGCCGTACCACAAACCGGTTCATTTGCAGCCACCATCACCGGCATACAGTTAGTCGATGCCCTGAAAGATGATGAGCTATTCAATGAAATCTATGCAGCATGGTTGCAGTATCAGGTTCTATTTTTCCGTGATCAGGAATTAACTCCGGAGCAACATCTTCAACTTGGCGAGCGCTTTGGCGAAATTCAGAAAATGGGTTACGCGCCCAGTCTCGAGGGACATGAGGGGGTATGGGTTCAGGAATACCCGCAGCTTTACGATGGTCTGGTCACCGATATCGACTGGCATGCCGATAGCTCTTTCCGTGCAACACCCACCCGCGGCTCACTACTCTATGCGCTCGACGTACCTGTTGGCGCCGGTGACACCGTCTGGGCAGACCAATGCGCCGCATACAATGACCTTGCGCCGGCATGGAAAAACTTTGTCGGTGAACTCTCTGCTATTCATGACAACATGCAAAGAAACCTGCTTAAAGTTCTGGAGAAAATGGAGCCCGAGCAATACAAACAAGTGCGTGAATACCTGCCACCCAACGAACACCCGGTCGTCTGCACACATCCGGAAACAGAACGTAAATTTCTCTTTGTATCTGAACTCATGACGCGCGAAGTCACCGGCATGAACCGGAATGAAAGCACGGCAGTACTCGACTTTCTGTTTGCTCATCAGACGCGCCCGGAGTATCAATGCCGCTTCCATTGGGAACCAAAATCGGTGGCGCTTTGGGACAATTTCTCAACCCTTCACAGGGGCATCTTCGATTTCGGTCAGGCTCATCGTCTTATGCATCGCGTGTCATTCAATACGCCCTGGACGCCTGCCTAAATTGGAGCGCGCACAGCGGCAACTACCGTATCTATATGCAATTGCTCTCAGAGAAACCCATATCGCCGATGGCAGGAGCAGGCGACTACTTCCGGGGCCGTAACATCGAAGCGTTCTTATTACGGTTTGATGGTGAGAGTCACGATAATAAGATTGTGAACCGCAAGCTGTCCTTGTGGCCGGTGATTCAGCAGCTAAA
>CBDTTT010000098.1:0-6185 GCA_965363345.1 uncultured Chromatiales bacterium | reverse complement strand
TCCAGGCCCTTACTTCATAGAATACGCGGCAGATCTAGGTAGGTTGCGGTGTTCCCTTAGCCTTCTCAATAATCAGCAATAAGCCCGCAAGCACAAAGACCACGGCATTAGCCGTACCAACCAGAATAAATGGCCCGACACTGCTCGCGTCGAAACCGAATGCCGTCTCGAAATTATCATAGTAGTGCTGCTTCGTTAAGATTAGTGCTGATCTAAAGATCACGCTAGGCCAGTCAATGCATAAGCCTCGCTGGTAAAAACTTCGACGATATTGGTCATGCGAATGCATTTACACAAACAATGCAGCTCCGATTTTTCATAGAACGGCAACCACGTGGTCATTTTCTGAAGCTTTTGGCGCAACGCGTCGCGTCAGGTGTATTGTTGCACCTCAAAATTTTATATAAGAAGGAAATCGCTATGTGGAAGGTTATTAAGAAGGTTCTGCTCGGTATCGGCGCACTGCTGGGTATCGTGGTTGTAATCTCCCTCTTTTATCTGGCGCGCGGCGGTGCTTTCAAGACTATAGAGTCGCATTATGCGGGGGTATGCAATCCGTTTCCTCTGGATGGCAGTGCCGAAGACATCACCATCGATCATGAGCGCGGTTTCGCCTATTTGTCGCAGCTTGATCGCATGGCTAAAGCTCAGGGAAAAATCCCTGCACCCGGCATGGTCATGCGACTCGACCTGAACACCATGGAACTTAAGCAAGCATTAATCACGACAACCGACCATATGAGTCCGCATGGGCTCAGCCTCTATATCTCTCCGGAAGGTCAACGCACACTGTTTATGATTAACCATCCGGCAGACCGTGAAAATGGCACCGAGACCATCAATCGCTACATTGAAACGGCGCCGGGGGAATTTAGTCTGGCAGAAGTGCTCAGTCACCCCGATTTAATAAGCCCCAATGATCTGGTTGCTGTAGGACCGAAACAGGTTTACGTGGTCAATGACAAAGGTGCGGAAAACGGTTTACAGAAATTCCTCGAGAATATTTTCGGACGGGGTTACTCGAAGCTTGTTTACTTTGACGGCGACGAGGGTCGGAGCGTACTAACCGATGTCGCCTCGGGTGGCGGCATCAATGCTTCGGCAGATGGCGAACTAATATACATCGCTGAAACCGGTGGCAAAGCAATGCGCGTACTAAGTCGCAACGCTGATGGCAGTCTGACCGACGTGATTAGCGTGCCGCTGGGCACATCGCCGGATAACATTGATGTTGCCGCGGATGGCAGCCTGACCATTGGCGCGCATGCCAATCTGGTTGCTCTGATCCAGCATTTCATAAGTGGCAAGGACGCACCATCACAGGTGCTGCATGTCACAGGCTCGCCCGAAGCAGGTTACGAAATTGAAGAAATATATCTGAACACAGGCGAAGAGATTTCAGCTAGCAGCGTGGGCGCCACTTACGGTAACAAACTGTTAATTGGCTCAATCACTGCGCGCCAAGTTCTGGTGTGTGAAAGTGAATGACTAATTAACAACCACTCATTCATTAAAAAAGAAACCCGGCATTAAGCCGGGTTTCTTTTTTAATGAAAAGCGCTACTACCTACTAAGGTTTTCATCAAGAAACTTACGGAACAGAACAGCCCAGCGCTCTGCTGCTGCATCCATGCCTTCGAGTTCACCGGTATCTCCGGCTTCACGCTCCTGATCAGCTGCACGCGCGAGAACCTTGCCGCTCTTCGAATCAATCAATTCCATTAGAAAAGTTAGATGACCACCGCTAACGAGCACTTCTAAACCAGGAGGCAAATCATCCGCCGTTTGATTTGCCTTCAGATCAACCAACGAGGCACGAACACCCAATGCCCTGGCCGCCGGCTTAGTTACTATTTGATAGTCATCATCAATCGCATCAAGAAAGGCATCGTGGAATACGTCACGAATGGCTTCTATCTCAGCTTTACCCGGCGAGCCCTTACCTTCTAGGTAATAGACTTCCATCGGATACGCATAGAGCTCGCTGTATTTTGAAAAATCGACACCGGGCCGCAAATAAGCCTGATCAACATCGGTATCGGGAACCCGATAATAGGTATCAACTGTGGTGGTGACACAGGCCGTCGACAACGATGCAAATAACGCTACTGCCAACAATCGAAAGACGTTAAGAAGACTCATAGAATGGAGATAGCTGCTTAAGCTAGCCGATTAACCAAGTATCAGACGATCAAAAATAGCCATCGTCAGCATAAGGCCCAACTGCACAATCGATGCGGCAAAAGTGCGCCATGCGTTCTTAATGCAAGGCTCCCGCACTAAACGAATACTTTCCCATACAAAGTAGACTCCGCCTACGAGTGCACCCAGCATGTAAATCCAGCCCATGCCATAAAAGCCAAGGCTTAACGACAGCAGAACCAGCGGAATTGCATGCAGCAGAATAACCCAGGTAGTCGTGCGGTCACTCACCAACACAGGCAACATAGGAATCTTTGCGGCGGCGTAATCTTCTTTGCAGGCATAAGCCATTGCCCAGAAGTGAGGCGGTGTCCAGAGGAACAATACAACGGCGAAGATAATCGGTGCGGCTGTAGTAGAAGCACCCACCGCGGCAGCGCCAACCATCACAGCAAAACTACCGGCCAAACCGCCGATCACAACATTCCACCAGGTGCGACGTTTTAACCAGACGGTATACACAACGCCGTAACAAAATGAACCGAGGAACAACCAGAACGCCGCTTCAACATTGGTGGTAAGAGCAACGGCCAGAATGCCGATGAGTGACAACAATAAAATTGCCAACTGCCAATAATTATTCGCTTCAAAACGACCAGTCACAAAAGTGCGGGTGCTGGTACGCTTCATCTTGGCATCGATGTCACGCTCATACAGCTGATTGAAAGCACCGGCACAGGATGAACACAACAGAACAGCAAAACCCATGATAGTCATTTGCCAGACTGACAAATCGATAACGCCCGGGCTTGCAACGGCGCCGACCATCGCACACAGCATAATTAGAAAGCCGAGTCGCACTTTGGCGGTCTGATAGACCAGTTTGATCGTTTCGCTCATAATTCAGTACAAATCATTGCTAGGCTGTAGTGGCAAGGCTCGCCATTTTTGATGCTAGGCAAAACCGCTGTTGCAGCCGAAGTTGTTGAGTATTCCGAGGCTGCGAAGTATAGCGGAAAATACGGATAGCGGGTGATGGTTTAGACGGATTCTATCCATTGGCAGGGCAGCGGTCCGCTGCGCAGACTCTACTGCCCAAAAGGGTCTTTGTGGCAACCCAACAGAATCTGGCCCGCAGCCATCAGCCGCACCGCAAACCGTCCAGAACCCCAATAAACAAGCGGCTTAGCGGCATATAATTTGCAGTTATAGCGGGATAACAACAACTACCTTCACAGCGCCCTAATCTATCTATACCTTTACACATCCATTGATACATCTGAATAGTCAGGAAACGGAGTGACGCCATGAGCGACGCAGCCACAGCAGCAAACATCTATGCAGTCTCAGACCCCAGCAACCTAGTGTTTGGCTGCAAAACCGGTGGTCTTGCGTTTGATGAGGATGAAACCCGTCAGGCCGCTTTGGATCATTGCAATCAGGTATTTAAATCAATCTCTGCCGAAAAGCGGGTTGAGTGGTCACTGAAGCATTTGCCCGACCAACATGTACTAAGCTCAAGCTTTGGCGCTCAGGCTGCTGTTTCACTGCATTTAGTTACTCAACAGCTGCCGGATATTCCTGTCGTATTTGTTGATACCGGTTACCTGTTCCCGGAAACCTACCGCTTTATTGAAGAACTCACAGAGCGCCTCAATCTAAACCTACAGACCTACAGTAACCCGATGACTCCTGCACGTCAGGAAGCCGTACATGGGCAGCGCTGGAATCAGGGTGTCGAAGGTATCGGTACATACAATAAAGAGAACAAAGTGTTGCCGATGGAACGAGGCCTCCGTGAACTAGACACGGGCACCTGGTTTGCTGGACTGCGCAGGGCACAATCACAGTCACGTGCCGATGTGGCATTTCTGGATTGGCACGGCGAACGCTGGAAGGTTCATCCAATTGCCGACTGGAGTGACCGTGATGTATACAACTATCTTAAGAAACACGACCTGCCATACCACCCATTGTGGGAAAAGGGCTATGTATCAATTGGTGATGTGCATACAACAAAATCACTACATGATGTCGATAGTATAGAAGAAACACGTTTCTTTGGTTTGACCCGCGAATGCGGTCTGCACAACATTGATCTTTCAGGCCTATAACACTGCCAGTCTGCCAAAATTCTAATAGACAATTCTGACGAACAATAAAAAGCCCTGCACCGTTAACCGGCTCAGGGCTTTTTTGTATCTGCTATATGGAGCTCAGGCAGCCGACCCAAACTCTTCGTTACAACCACCGCGTACAGGCAGAGCGATAGATTCCATCAACTGGTCCACTTCCTGCTGCGTCTCCATACCGGCGATCTTACGAGCGACTTCGCCAGACAAGTGCGGTGCAAGTAGTTCAGCAAAATCAACCATATAGCCACGCAATACAGTATCTCTTCGAAACCCGATCCAGGTCGTGCTCTGCGGGAACAAACCGTGCGCGTCAATAGCAACGAGGTCATCTTTATCCTGGCATTCCCAGGACATCGCCGCGACCACACCAACCCCCATACCCATGCGGACATAGGTCTTAATAATGTCGGCATCCCTCGCAGTAAATACCACATCCGGCTCTAAACCTTCATCGGTAAACGCCCGCTTAAACGAAGATTCGCCGGTGAGACTAAATACATAGGTCACCAGAGGATGCTCAGCAAGATCCTTTAACGTGAGCTTTCCGGTATTGAGCGCTAACGGATGGCCCTTCGGCACAACAACGATACGTTCCCAGTGATAGCACGGTAGCAATACCAACTCGGGAAACAAATGATACGAACCTGTCGCGATCGCAAAATCGACACTATTCGAAGCAACCAACTCAGCAATCTGCTCCGAGGTACCCTGATGCAACTCAAGGTTTACATTGGGGTAGCGGCTGCGAAATGCCTGCACAACTTCCGGCAACACATAACGTGCCTGAGTGTGAGTTGTCGCAATTGATAAAGTGCCCTCCTGCTCGGAAGACAAATCACTCGCCAGACTACGGATATTTTCCACTTCACGCATGATCCGCCTGGCACGCCCAATCACTTCATGACCCGCAGGAGTAATGGCCGCTAAGCTCTTACCTTTGCGAGTAAATAACTGAATACCGAGTTCCTGCTCGAGCAGCTTAAGCTGCTTGCTGATACCGGGCTGGCTGGTATGCAGCTTATCGGCAGCCGAAGTAATATTCAGGTTGCTGTCGGCAATACCGAGCAGATATCTGAGCTGTTGGAGAGTCATTAAGTGTTACAACCTGGGTCAATAAATCTTACGAGAGGGGCGAAAATGCCCATCGAAACAGTGTGGCCTAACTATAAAAAGCTATGGTTATATAGTGCCATGACAAGCTTTAAAGCCCTGTTTCACTCAATCTAAGCAACCATATAACCATTAGTTACAACAAACTGTCAAACAACTGTCTTGCATTTTCGGGAACATATACCGTTAAGCAATAAGGCCGTGCAAAGATATTATTTTTCATGGGCTTGAGTAAGCATTAAGGTAGGCGCCCTGCCACCGTTAATCTGCTCCGGATATTTAAGGCCTGCCCATTGGATTACCTGCCCCTGTTTGCTGACATACGCAACCAGCCCTGTCTTGTTGTCGGGGGTGGCAGCGTTGCGCGTCGCAAAGTCGACTTACTGCTGCGAGCCGATGCAACCGTCACAGTGAATGCGCCCGAACTTGATCCGGAACTGCAAGAGCTTGCCGAGCGAGGCGAGCTGACATGGGTTGCGGAAACGTTTAATCAGGATCTCCTCAAGCAGCAACTGCTGGTTATTGCCGCGACCAATGACGCGAAACTGAACAGCGAAATTGCCGCCCAATGCAAACAACAACAAACACTGTGCAACGTTGTCGATGATCGAGAAGCCTCAGGCTTTATTATGCCTGCCATCGTCGACCGCTCACCGATTCAGATTGCAATTTCGAGCGGTGGCGCCAGCCCCGTGCTAGCTACTCGTATCCGACAACAGCTGGAAGTTGGCCTACCGAAGAATCTCGGTGCGCTTGCAAGCTGGTCGGACAGCTGGCGTAAAAAAGTCCGACAACATT
>CBDTTT010000097.1:0-6347 GCA_965363345.1 uncultured Chromatiales bacterium | reverse complement strand
GTCATTGTGATGCCCAACAATCAGAGCCAGGACAAAGTCGACACCCTCATGGCGTACGGCGCCGAAGTCATTCAGATTCCTGCCGTACCCTTTAAAGATCCGAATCACTTCGTCCATCATTCGCAGCGACTTGCAGCAAAGCTCAATGCAGAATCACCCAATGGCGCGGCATGGGCAGGTCAATTCGACAATATCGCCAACCGACAGATTCATGAGACCACTACCGGGCCGGAGATCTTTGCGCAAACCAACGGCAAGGTTGATGCCTTTATCTGTGCGGTAGGCACTGGAGGCACGCTCGGAGGCACTGCACGGGCACTTAAAGCGCTCAATCCTGATATCACTATCGGTCTGTCGGATCCGACCGGCTCTGCCTTACACAACTTCTATGCCAACGGTGAGCTCAAAGCAGAAGGCGGCTCAATCTCAGAAGGCATTGGTAACAGTCGTATAACGGCTAATCTGGAAGGCACACCCATCGACATTTCCTTCCAGATTCCCGATACCGAATCGATCCCACTCGTTTATGAACTCATTCAGAAAGAAGGCTTAGTGTTGGGTGGTTCCAGTGGCGTGAATGTGGCTGGCGCGATTCGTCTCGCCAAGCACCTTGGGCCGGGCCATACCATCGTGACTCTGCTCTGCGACTCGGGCATGCGCTACAAGGCACGCCTGTTCAATAAAGCGTTTTTGGCGGACAAAGGGCTGACGATGCCCGACTGGCTGAAAATCGCATAGCTCTATAATAAAAGTATTGCTCATAAAAAAAGCCCCGCATTGCGGGGCTTTTTCTTTACTGCTTTTGAGCTTACTAAGCCAAAGGAGGCTTAGGCTCCTGAGTACGAGCATAAATCTCAAGACTGGAATGACTTGGACCGTAGTCTTCAGTAGGTGCTTCCAGAAAATCAGGGCAATGCTCTTTTGCATAAGCCAGTGCCTGCGGAGAAATAATGTCGGTAGATGGACCACCAGTCATTGCGCCGTTGTAAACGATATGACCCGCGTCCTGACCCATAAGCATCCAAGGCAACCATGGAGTAATACGCGCCCAGGTACCTGAATAGTCGATAGATGTTAGCTCAGGGTTTTCAAGATCTTCGCGCTTAACGTTGTAGCGCATCATCTCAGTAACCTGAACCATAGAGCCTGAAGATTCACGAACGAACTTCTTAGGATCCAGAGAGTTTGGATAGAGCAAGTGCATGTCAGTTGAAAGGCTGATCATGTTGTTGCCAAACTCATGCCATGGGAAAATCAATGGAAGCTTACGTGGCTTAGATTTCTCAGGGTCTGCGCTCTTGAAATCTTCAGGAGCAAGAATGAGCGAATCACTAATGGTGTAATTGAACGGGTCATTCATGACCTGAACCACATCAACTACCTCACCAGTCCATGGGTTAGTCCATGTATCGATGATTTCATTAGTACGAGTATTGGTATAGAAGATAACTTCTTTATTCAGGCGACGAATGGTGCCATCTTCCTGAGGTACCAGGCGAGTAGCGAGAAAAACATCAAAGCCACATAGTTCTTTAACGGCTTCACCGGGCTTAACACCCAGAATCACGCCACGAACAGTTGAGAACTTCTGGTTCTCAGGATTCAGATCACCCTGAATACGCGACCAGGCATCACGGTTCCAGATAGGATCTTTAAAGTCGATCTCTGTTTTAAATTTAAATGTCATACGTTTACCTATTTGCTTTATATGGGATCACGCGACCCCAAAATCTAATCAAAATATTAGTAAAAACTTCAAAGGATGTGTTCAGAAAAGCGCCTTACATCTATATCAAACCGAGAGAGCGCGATGGGGAACAAAAGCTTCTTATTCTTATGGGGGACTGATATTAACGGAATCAAACGGCAAGTACACCGCTCAGGGTATACATCGAACAAGCAATTCATCAGGTGGTATAACGCCGTCCGGACAACGGAACAGGCCGGTCAGCAGAAAAAAATGCGCCTTGGCCGGGACAGACTAAGGTGCACAGACCAAGGCGCACTAGATAGGTTATTAGTCTGAGTGTATCTCTGCCCACTCAGTCTCGGAGATGTACTCCTTCAATTTGAAGTGGCCCGCGGTCAGCTGCGTATAAAATGCGGCGGTGTCAGAACGATAGCCCAGCAAAACACTTTCCAGAGCGTCGGCTTTGGCATCGTGATCCTGCAGCAATGCATCAAGATCTGTAGCTACGGCCTTATCGTTCTTACCCTTAGCTTTGGCATCATCCTTCATTGCATCAATGACGGCCAAAGCGGCATCCCGCTGCTCGCCAGCCGGGATAACCTGCTCAATCTCTTTGCCAAGGTCCTTCAGATCAGCGAGCCAAAAGCTGCCGCTACCCATCAACATATACAATACGGTTAGTGTTGCAACGATCATGATTCAGCTCCCCTGCGAGTTATTAGTGAGTGCAGCATCCAGTGCTTTGCTGCGAGACTTGACCAACTGCTCCCATTCCGCCGAAGTCGTTAGTTGCACGAACTCGCGATTGATCCGAACCAATTCCGCATGATGCTCTGCAATGGTCGCTTCGGTGCGAGCAATCAACATATCAAACTCGAGCTGTGTAGCGTTGTAGTTTCGGTTGAGCACACGCAAGTCTGCAATTGACTGCTGCTGCGACTTCCCCATCTTACTAAACTGCTGCTCAAGAGCGCTAACCAGCTCGACCGCCTGTTGCGAGCGCGACTGATCGGTAATGACCAATTGGATTTCTTCTCGCATATCGGTAAACGCTTGGGCTGCATCCTCTTCAGTACTTTTACGCCCGGAGCAGGCCGACAAGGCCACTGCCATAATCAATAGCAGTGCCAACTGCATACTCTTTGCCAGTAATATATTCATCAATCACAACTCCACTCACACAAACTATTCAGACAACTATCTGAATAAACCAAGCCAATTTTCTCAGCGCTGATGCCCCTATATCTGGGCGAATGCCTGCTCTAGATCTGCGACAAGATCATCGGCATTTTCGATACCAGGTGACAAACGAATCATGTTGTCGGGAATCCCGAGAAACTCGCGCTCTTCCGGCAACATGCTGTTGTGACTCATGGTTGGTGGGTGTCCGATCATGCTTTCGACGCCACCCAAACCTTCGGCAATAATAAAAACCTGCAGAGCATTAAAGAGTGTCTCAACATCATTCTGGTCGCCATCCAACAAAATCGTGACCACAGAGCCAAAGTTATTCATCTGCTCTTTAGCCAACTCATGTTGCGGATGACTCTCGAGCCCGGGATAACGCACTTCCTGCACACGCGGATGAGTCTCCAGCCAACGCGCCAGAGCGAAGCAATTTTTCTCATGCTGCTTAAGGCGCAAAGCAAGCGTCTTGATACCACGCAACAGCAAATACGATTCGAACGGGCTTAAGACAGCACCCGTAGCATTGCTTGCCAGCTGCAATTCTTCAGCGAGCTTGGCGTCTTTCACAACCAGCATGCCGCCCAATGTGTCGGAATGCCCGCCCATCCACTTCGTGCAGGAATGCATCACGATATCGGCACCCAGCAGCAACGGCTGCTGCCCTAACGGAGTAGCAAACGTGTTATCAACAACAACCAACACATCATGCTTGTGTGCAATTTCAGCGAGCGCTTTGATATCAACGACCTGCAAGGTCGGGTTAACGGGCGACTCCAGCCACAGCAAACTTGTGTCCGGCTTGATAGCGGCCTCAATAGCAGCAAGGTCAGAGCAGTCTACAAAATCTGTTTTCAAACCCTGCGAACGGGAGCGAACACGATTAAACAAGCGGAAACTTCCACCGTACATCCCGCGCGACGCCACAACATGACTGCCCGCCTCGAGCAGTTCGAGCGCGGTAGCGGAGGCGGCCATGCCGGATGCAAAAGCGAAAGCTTTAGTGCCCCCTTCTAACTCCGCGACGCAACTTTCCAAAGCCGCACGCGTCGGATTGCCATTGCGCGAATACGCGTAATCACCCCAAACACCAAACGCTTCCTGCTTATAGGTCGAACTAGGGTAAATCGCCGGCATTACTGCCCCGGTTAACGGGTCGATTGTGTCGCCAGCGTGGATACACTGCGTTTCCGGATGCTTGCCAAACTTACTCATGACTAAATTCCAATAGTTATCAATGTGCTTCAAGGCTTACTATAGAGCCTGCGCCGCTAACACTAAAGAGCTATCAACCTTCCACGGCATCAACATGAGCATTGCAGAACTCATCAAACTGGCAAGCCTTCGGCTTGCCGATACCAGCGATAGCCCCAGGCTTGATGCTGAATTGCTATTGGGCATGGTGCTGCGCAAGTCACGCACACAGCTGTACACCTATGGGGACAGTCCGGTAGCCACTGAAGACCAGGCCCTCTTTGCTGAGTTATTGGAAAAGCGCATACAACACGTTCCAATCGCTCATATCACAGGCCTGCGAGACTTCTGGACTCTGACACTAAAGGTTTCTCCTGACACCCTGGTGCCCCGGCCCGAAACCGAGATTCTGGTTGAGCAGGCATTGGCGCGAATTCCTCAAGAGTCGGCCGCCAGAGTTCTTGATCTGGGCACCGGCAGTGGAGCGGTGATACTCGCGATAGGCAGCGAACGTCCTCACGCAGAGCTGCATGCCACAGACCTGAGCGCCGATGCGCTTGAAGTCGCTGCAGATAATGGCGCCTGCTGTGAGCAGATGGTGCACTGGTATGAGGGTGATTGGTTTGCTGCATTAACCGACCGTATGGGCCTCAGTCGCGACGCTAGCAAACCGCTATTCGACGTTATCGTTTCGAACCCGCCTTACATTAGCTTCGAAGAAACCGGACTCACTGACCCTGAACTGCAGTTTGAACCCGATATCGCTTTGTACTCAGGCAACGATGGGCTAGACGCAATAAGGGTCATTATCGGCTCCGCCACAAACCATCTGGATGCTGAAGGCTGGCTGCTACTTGAACACGGACTGGCTCAAGGTGAAGCCATACGTCAGCTCTTCGCCACTCACGGCTTCGTTGAAATCTCAACAGTATTTGACCTTGCGGGACTGCCCCGCATTACCTCCGGTCGCAGCCCCCGCCCAACACATTAGACTGTGCCCTCACAAAGTCCGCTGGCTGGAGTAAACTAGCAACAACAGCTAACAGGTCATCACTATGAGCACATCAGGCGCTAACGCCGTTCGCTACGCACGCCATTTCAGCCTGCCGCCCATTGGCCCTAAGGGACAAGAAAAGCTAGGGGACAGCAGCATCCTGATTGTTGGCGCCGGAGGGCTTGGCGCTACCGCAAGCCTGTATCTCACAACTGGCGGCATCGGCAAAATTTACATTAACGACTTTGATCGGGTAGATGCCACCAACCTACCGCGTCAGATACTGTTTCGCCCCGATGATGTCGGGCGCCATAAAGCCGAGGCGGCGGCGCAGAATTTACGCGAATGGAATCCCGAGGCAACGATAGTCTCTCTTCCTGAACGCCTCAGCAAACATGCATTGCAAGAAACCATTCGGGAAGTCGATGTTGTACTCGACTGCAGCGATAACTTTGCAACCCGCTGGCTACTTAATGAGACCTGCTACAAAGAAAAGCGTGCGCTCGTCAGCGGCGCGGCCATACGGATGGAGGGACAACTCACGCTGTTTCGCCATGACCAACGCAAGCCCGATGCACCCTGCTACCGTTGCCTCTATTCCGAGGATGATGAAAATCTGGAAGACTGCGCGGGCCAGGGAATTCTGGCACCGGTCGCCGGCACCATCGGCTGCATGATGGCGACCGAAACCATCAAAATACTGACCGAGATAGACAGCGACCTCGCTGGCAAACTCTGGACCTACGATGCTGCCGCCGCCACGTCGCGGGTCATTACCATTCCTAAACAGCCTGATTGCCCGGTCTGTTCTGCCTCATAAACACTTGAATAATGAGATTCGTTCCGGATAATCCGTAACGAACGCTTTTCACAGCTCCCAACGGGACCTATAGCAATGTCGCACACAGTCCGTATCCTTATTTTGCTTTCTCTCAATGCCAGCATGATGCTCTATGCGGGAAGCAGCTATGCGCAGGATGCAGAGGCTGCGGCACAGGACGCGGCCCAAAATGCGGCAGAGACCGCCACCAAAGATGTTAAAGCGGATGTCGCAAAGACAGATAAGAAGGCCGACGAGGCGCTCAAGCAGGTAGAAGCAGCCAAGAAAACTTCAGAATCGGCGGCACAGGAAGCGGCAGATAAACAAGCGAAGCTAAGCTCGCAGGCAGCAACCACCGCTGCGACGGTGGTCACACTGCAGGCATTGCTAGATGAGCAAAAAAAGCAGCTTGATGCGCAGCAGCAACAGCTGCAACAGCAAAATCAACTGCTTTTAGACTTACA
>CBDTTT010000096.1:0-6382 GCA_965363345.1 uncultured Chromatiales bacterium | reverse complement strand
AAACGGCGCCGCCTGCAGAAGGACCCATCATGACAGAGATCTGTGGAATCACGCCTGAAGCCATCACGTTCTGCTGAAAAACATCTGTGTAGCCGCCGAGAGAGGCAACGCCTTCCTGAATACGAGCACCGCCTGAGTCTGCGAGGCCTATGATCGGAGCGCCGGCTTTCATTGCCTGCTCCATGATCTTGACGATTTTTGCAGCATGGGTTTCGGATAGTGAACCACCGAAAACGGTAAAGTCCTGGCTGAATACAAAGATTAAGCGACCGTTGACGGTGCCGTAACCTGTAACAACACCATCACCCGGAATTTTGTGTTCTTCCATGCCGAAATCGACACAGCGATGTTCAACGAACATATCCCATTCTTCGAAGCTGCCTTCGTCTAGAAACAGTTCAATGCGCTCGCGGGCAGTTAGTTTGCCTTTCGCATGTTGTTTTTCTATCCGTTGTTTACCACCGCCAAGTCTGGCTTGGGCACGCTTTTCTTCCAATTGCTGGATAATGTCCTGCATGCAAATCTCCGATCTATTAATCGTCTATAGCTAAATAAATATACTCGCCATCATGTGGCGAATAGCACAACAGCTTTAAGCTGCCTTATTCTGTTTCCGGATAAGCTCAAGCACCTGCTCTGCAGCTTTCGGAATGTTGGTGCCAGGGCCGTATATGGCTGCTACACCTTCTTTGTACAATTCATCGTAGTCCTGCGGAGGAATAACGCCACCACATACAACCAAAACATCATCGGCACCCTGTGCCTTTAGAGCCGTAATTAATTGTGGCACCAGTGTTTTGTGACCTGCAGCCTGCGACGATACCCCAACCACGTGCACATCATTCTCAATAGCATGGCGGGCAGCTTCTTCAGGTGTCTGGAACAGCGGGCCAATATCTACGTCAAAGCCGATATCAGCAAATGCTGTGGCAATAACTTTCGCACCACGGTCATGACCATCCTGACCGAGTTTGACAACCAGTATGCGCGGACGGCGACCCTGCTCTTCAGCAAAAGCTTCAATATCACTCTGGATGCTCATGTAATTCTGGTCTCCCTCATAGGCAGCGCCGTAAACGCCAGAGATTGATTGAATGACCGCACTATGGCGTTTGTAGACTTTCTCGAGAGCATCGGAAATTTCACCTACGCTGGCACGGACCCGCGCGGCATTTACCGCTAGTTCGAGCAGGTTGCCGCTGCCATTTTCGGCTGCTGCAGTTAGTGCTTCAAGCGCACTATTGCAGGCGGCCGTATCGCGGTCGGCACGCACTTGCTGCAAGCGGGCAACCTGGCCTTCGCGAACCGTGGTGTTGTCGATGTTCAGCACATCAATTTCTGATTCGGTTTCCTGTTGGTACTTGTTGACGCCGACAATGACTTCTTCGCCACGGTCAATTCGTGCCTGACGGACAGCCGCCGCTTGCTCGATCTGGAGCTTAGGCATGCCCGATTCGACAGCCTTGGTCATGCCGCCAAGTTCATCGACTTCATTTATTATCTTGCGGGCTTCTGCAACCAGTGATGCGGTAAGACTTTCGACGTAGTAAGACCCGGCAAGAGGATCCACCACATTGGTGATGCCGGTTTCTTCCTGCAGTACCAACTGAGTATTACGCGCAATACGGGAAGAAAACTCAGTAGGTAACCCCAGAGCTTCATCAAAAGAGTTGGTATGCAGTGACTGAGTGCCACCTAGTACCGCAGCCATCGCTTCGATGGTCGTGCGCATTACATTGTTGTAGGGATCAAGACTGGTCAGGCTGACGCCTGAAGTCTGGCAGTGAGTTCGCAGCATCAGAGACTTTGCATTCTTGGGGCTAAAGCGTTCTTCCATGAGTTCTGCCCACAGCAAACGTGCCGCACGTAGCTTGGCCACTTCCATAAAGAAGTTCATGCCAATGCCAAAGAAGAAGGACAGGCGTGGTGCAAACTGATCGACTTCAAGGCCACTATCGATGGCGGCTGTTACATACTCGATACCATCGCCAAGTGTAAATGCCAGTTCTTGTACACAGGTCGCACCGGCTTCCTGCATGTGATAGCCGGAGATAGAGATTGAGTTATAGCGGGGCATGTTGCCTGCGGTGTAGGCAATGATGTCGGAAACAATTCGCATTGAGGGAGCAGGTGGGTAGATATACGTGTTACGTACCATGAACTCTTTCAGAATATCATTCTGCAGAGTGCCCCCAAGTTGTGCGGGCGTTACGCCTTGTTCTTCAGCAGCAACGATATACATTGCCATTATGGGGAGGACAGCACCGTTCATGGTCATGGATACAGACATTTTGTCGAGAGGAATTCCATCAAACAAAATCTTCATGTCTTCAACGGTGTCGATAGCAACGCCGGCTTTACCAACATCTCCTACTACGCGTTCATGGTCTGAGTCATAGCCGCGGTGGGTGGCCAGATCAAATGCGACAGACAAACCGGTTTGTCCGGCGGCTAGGTTCTTGCGGTAAAACGCGTTGGATTCTTCTGCGGTTGAGAAGCCCGCGTATTGGCGCACTGTCCAGGGGCGACCTGCATACATGGTTGCTTTGGGGCCACGCATGAATGGCGCGAAGCCCGGTAGGCTATCGACATGAGCGATGCCTTCAAGATCTGCAGCAGTGTAAAGAGGTTTTACTGAAATACCTTCGGGGGTTTCCCAGGTTAAATCTTCAAGAGGCTTGCCCCGCAGTTCTTTCGTCGCGAGTTCTTTCCATTCTTGAGTACCGGGTGTCTTGCTGTCAGTCACGTGTTGACTCCTAACTATTTGGAGGCTGCTTTGTAGAGCGCCAGTATTCTTTCAGCTTCATCAATATGAAGCTGTTCAATGAGCTTGCCGTCGTGCACAGCGAGACCTTCGCCCGCATCACGCGCTTGTTGCCAAGCGGCGAGCATAGCTTCGGCGTGGGTAGCCTGTGCTTCAGAAATGCCAAAGACCTCATTGGTCGTGGCAATTTGGCGAGGGTGAATGAGGGTCTTGCCATCAAAACCTAGGCTTAAGCCCTGTTCACATGCCGCCCCGAAATCTGCGTCAGCATCAATTCCCGGGTACACGCCGTCTAGTATATCAAGACCATGGGCTCTGGCTACGAGAATGCTGTGACTTAATGCGTTAACTAGTCCCGGTCGTAAGCCATCAGCACCTACTCTTAGCTCTTTGGCCAGGTCTGAAGTACCTAATACGATGACGTCCAGCCCCGGGGCTGCACAAATATCGTCTAAATCCAATATTCCGCGAGGTGTTTCGGCCATCATCCAGAATTTCTGTTGATTAGAGCCACCCGCCGCAATCAGGTGTTCGCGCGCATCTATAAGCTGATGCCGGGTTTCAACTTTGGGCAGCAAAATGGCGTCAGCACCCGCACTAGCTATAGCGCTTATATCGGCTTCGCCCCATTCGGTGTCGAGCCCGTTGACCCTGACAACAACTTCACGATCACCATAGCCGCCCGCTTTTACTGCATCAGAGACCAGTTGTCTGGCGCTGGCTTTCGCTTCCGGGGCTACGGAGTCCTCAAGATCCAGAATGAGGGCATCTGCATCAAGACTGCGTGCTTTTTCGAGCGCCCGAGGGTTGGAGCCCGGCATATAAAGCACCGAACGGCGTAGTTTTGGAGTCAGGTTCAACGGCGTCGCCTTCTTATTATTTGTTACCGACACCTGATTATAAGCAATTTGGTTCAATTAAGTCCGTAATAGGCGTTATTTCGCGTGTAATCTCATACAAATCTAAGCAAATCATAGAAATTTAGGTTTGCCAGTTCAGCGCATGGATTGGTGGCTGGCAGCTAAGATTGTGGCGGCATCGGAGCGCGGCTTCGCTGGGTTGCTGAGGATGAGTCAGTTTGTGAGAAGTATGTCCAATATGGTATTAGTTGGTTATGTTTGATCGCAGCATCGTGAGCAGTTGCGGCGCAAACTGCCGGTTGGGCGCATTCTGTAAGAGCACAGCCATAATCTATACAAAATTCCTATAATAGAGATTAATCAGCGAGCCGCTGCGAGATACATGTGATCCGAAGAATACTTTTAGTGTTTGTTTCAACAATAGCCATTGTTTTGTTTGTCATGGCGATTGGGTTGTCGCGCGTAAACAATTATCAGGTCGATGGCACCATGAAGTTTGCCGCTCTCGATGCCCCGGTAAAAGTATTGCGCGATGACTTGGGCGTGCCTTACGTCTATGCATCATCGCTTGATGATGCATTCCGGATGCAGGGTTTTCTGATTGCACAGGATCGCCTGTTTCAGATGGAAGTTGTGCGTCATTTGTCACAAGGCCGTTTGGCTGAGTTGATCGGACCGGGCGGCACCAAAGTCGACATTCAGATGCGAGTTGCGGGTGTTCCGCGGCTTGGTCGTGCAATGGCAAAGGGTTTATCTCCTGAAGCGAGGCACACAGTTGAGTTGTATCTGGAAGGTCTCAATACGTATATAGATAATTATAGCGATGAGCATCAGCTTGGGTTGCAGGTGCTAGGTGTTGAACCGCAGGTTTGGACTGTTGAAGACCTGATGATCGTGAATGCGTTCACTAACTGGAGCAGCAGCGTAAACCATGAGGCGGAGCTTATTTCGCAGGCAATTATCGACAAAATAGGCCCTACGCTTGCAGACCAGATCAGTCTTGTTTCTATTAACCCTGATGAGGGAACCTACCAAACACCTATACCCGCTGCTGACCGGCAGCAGCTTGGCCTAGTGCTGAGCGAAGCAGCATGGCCGGAGACTGCGGGCGCCATTGAGCTGGGCAGTAACCATTGGGCCATTGCCGCTGAGCGAACTGTTTCTGGCGGCGCCATGTTGGTAAATAACCCGCATATCGATAGCCGTCAGCTTCCCGGAATCTGGTATCCAATGGCGTTAATTACCCCTGAGCTGCGAGTCGTTGGCGCCGCTGGTCCGGGTGCGCCGGGCTTTGCTGTAGCACGGACAGAAAATATCGCCTTCGGGGTTACCAACTCTTATGGCGATGCAATCGACCTGTATATCGAAACAGTTGATCCTAAGAACCCTGATAATTATTTGGAAAACGGAGTTTCGATACCGTTTGAAGTTGTCGAAGAGACATTGCTGATCCGCATTGGACAGAGCAGCAATTTTTATTCTGAGCCCTTGCCTATTCGTTATACAAAACGCGGACCAGTTATTTCTGATCATGGTCTGACGCTCGATGAGTCTAAGGTTATTTCGATGCGCTGGGCGGTGAATGAACACTCATCAACGGAGCTTGGCTTGCCGTTACTTATGCAGGCAAAAAATATAGCGGAAGCTGGCGCTGCCATTGCCGCGGTTGATGCTCCATATAACTACGTTGTGGTTGATGCGAGTGGCGATGTTGCACACTTTACCGCAGGGCGTATTCCAAATCGGCTACGTGGTGACGGATCGCGACCATATCCCGTTACTGATGGCGTTGATAACTGGGATGGCGTTATTCCCGCAGATCAGATGCCGGGTTCTGTGAACCCCACGCGGGGCTGGGTGGGCAACGCGAATCACCGTACTTTGCCCGATGATTACCCTTACGAGTATTCCACCTATTTTGCTCATTCATGGCGCTATGATCGGATGCGTGAGCTGCTCGATGCACCGGGTAAAACGGATGCCGCTACCCAGTGGGAGTACATGCAGGACGTAAAAAACATGATGGCGCTCAAGGTCGTTCCGCACATGGTCCGGGCTTTGGCAGTGCACAATGACACAGATTGGATTGCCGCAGAATTGCGCCAGTGGGATTACATGGATGATGCGGAGGCACTCGCACCACTGCTATTTCAGTCGATCTATCGTAGCTTTGCCTATCGGGTTTTTGAGGATGACCTGGGCGAAGAGCTTGCGACTAAGATGCTTGATTCCCAGTATTACTGGCAAGAACGTCTGGTGCTGATGCTGGAAGACAATGAGTCTGAATGGTTTGATGACAACGATACTTCCAACATAGAGACCCGAGATGATTTGATCTATCTAGCGGCTAAAGATGCCTTGGCGGATTTGGAGGCTAGGACAGGTGAGGAGCCCGGCAAGTTGACCTGGGGCGATGTTCATACCGTAACGTTTAGTAGTCCAGTCGTTCCAGGGAAGGCCGCTGCAGGGCTGATTGGTGGTGGTACCTTCCCGAAAGAAGGCTCTGGCGAAACACTAAACCGTGCCAAATTTAAGTTATCTAAAGCCTATGATTCGGTGTTTATCGATTCGATGCGCTTTATTGCTGACATGGGTGACCCGGATAAAGTTATGGCCGTGGTTTCCGGTGGCAACAGTGGCCGCCTATTTGATGATCATTTAAAAGATCAGATGAAGCTTTGGTTGACGGGTGAGCCTAACTACTGGTGGTTTAGTGATGCCGCAATTAAACAGCATGCTCAGTATGAGATGATTGTGT
>CBDTTT010000095.1:0-6399 GCA_965363345.1 uncultured Chromatiales bacterium | reverse complement strand
GCAATGGGTTTACTGAATTATGCTCAGTACCAGAAGCCTCACTACGAAATGAGAACACAACCATGAGCACACTGCCCAACTGCCCCAAATGCGAATCTGAATACACCTATGAAGATGGTTCGCTGCTTGTGTGCCCGGAATGCGCTCATGAATGGTCCGCTACTGAAGATGCGGACACGGACGATGGTTTAAACATCAAAGATGCTAATGGCAATCCGCTACAGGATGGCGATAGCGTCACCGTCATTAAGGACCTGAAAGTGAAAGGCAGCTCAGCCGTCGTTAAGGTCGGCACCAAAGTCAAGAACATTCGTCTGGTTGAAGGCGACCATGATATCGACTGCAAAATCGATGGCATCGGTGCAATGAAACTCAAATCTGAGTTTGTTAAAAAGGCCTGAGTAGCATCGCTCTAACTTTCACCGGAAGCGAGCGTCCAGCGAACATCATCAATCGCCTGAGCCACTTCAGCGATTGTCGGACCATCAAACAAACGCCGCAGGGGTAAGCCAACCTGCAATGATTCGGTTGTCCGGGCCATCAACTGCATGGCAAGTAACGAGTGACCACCAAGATCAAAGAAGTCATCATCAACACCGACACGCCCAAGGCCCAAAACATCGCCCCAAATTGCGGCAAGCTTCTCTTCTGTGTCATTGCGCGGTGCAATGTACAACTGATCTTCATTTCGCCCCCACTTAGGCGCAGGTAATGCCCGACGATCAACTTTGCCATTGGGTGTTAACGGCAAATTCTCCTGCACCGAAATCACCGATGGCATCATGTAACGTGGCAAGCGTCCCTTCAGATAATCACGCAATCCAGTGGCCTCGACCGACTGTCGCTTCTTAGCTACCACCCATGCAACTAAACGGGCATTACCCTGTAGATCATCGCGCAAGGCAACAACCGCACGATCAACATGCTCATGGGACATCAAACGAGCTTCAATCTCGCCGGGTTCGATGCGATGCCCACGTAATTTGATCTGCTCATCCACTCGTCCGGCAAACACCAGATTACCATCGGGTAAATAGCGGGCACGGTCGCCGGTTCGGTACCAACGCCTGTCATTCATCTCAATAAATGCCCGCTCTGTCAGCTCATCCTGCTGCCAATAACCAGGAGTGACATATTCCGATGCAATAAGCAGCTCGCCGGACACCGCGCTCTCCTCTAAATTTGCATCCAGTAACATCACTTGAGTAGCGGCTACAGGCAAACCTGCAGGAATCAGGCCACCCATGAGCTCCGTGCTCTGATCAGCAAACCACTGCAGTGCAAGCGTGCACTCGGAGGGACCTAAACCATTAACAAACACCGCTTTTGAATCGAAGTTTTTCTTATAGAACTCAAAATCTCCGGCCTTTGCCTCTTCTCCACCCAGCACCACCGCACGCACTTGCGTAACATCATGACGGCAGATCTTGTGACGCATCAGATAACGATAGACTGTGGGCGTTGCATGCAGCAGCGTAATTGAGCTTGCCGCAATTTCTTCAATCACAGCGCCAAGATAAGCTTCGTTCTTGATATCAAGCGGACACAAGCAGGCACCGCTAATCAGACTGGCATAGATATCCATCACAGCAGCATCAAAGCCGAAGGGCGACAATAGAGAAAGACGATCTTCGCTGCCAATCGCGAGAGCATCTCGATAGGTCATCGCATGATGCAGCAGATTGCGATGCGTCTGCATTACTCCCTTGGGTTTGCCTGTCGTACCCGACGTGAACAGAATATAGGCCAACGAATCTGCGGCTGGCTCAATGTCGGGCGCACCTGGGTCAGGCTTAGAACCTACGGCAACTGAAACTACATGCAACAAGTTTGCAGATAAACTATCAGCGAGCTCGCGATAACTTTCGCCACAAACAATCAGACTCACACCAGCGCTTTGAATAATATTCTGTAAGCGTTCAGTTGGCGCTTCAGGATCAAGTGGCACGTAGGTCTTACCGGCCTTCAGGGTGCCGAGCAATGCGGCCAGCATCGGCGCATCATGTCCGAGCAATAAACCAACCCGTGCATCTGGTTCGCCTGTTGAAACCACCAAAATATCGTGAGCAACCCGGTTCGCCCGCGCAGCGAGCTCGGCATAGGTCCAGACACAATCGCCAGCATGTACCGCGGTTTTATCCGCGTAGTCTGCCAATTGCCGATCAAATAATTCAACCACTGATTGAGCTGCCGGCAACGCGGAAGGCGGTTCAATAAGTCTGTCAGCGGCGGTATCGACGAGAAATGGTAACTCCGTCAGGCGCAGATCGGGGTCAGAGGCGATAGCGGTAAGCAACAGCTCATAGTTATCGAGCATCGTTGCAACACTGGCTTCATCGAACAGGTCGGTGCTGTACTCCATCGCAAGCAACAAGCCCTGCTTGCCTTCGGCCACTGCCATATTCAGATCGAACTTTGCCGACCCCCTATCAAGATGAAACACATAGGACTCATCGCCCAATTCCAATGATCGATCAAATTCATTGTGCAAATTGAACATCACCTGCACCAGTGGTGCAGTCGACATACTCCGTGCAGGCTGCAACTCTTCGAGTAACTTCTCAAATGGCAGGTCTTGATGCTCGTAAGCACCCAACGCGGTTTCCCGGGTGCGCGCTAGCACCTCTTTGATATCCGGATTGCCACTTAGGTCGTTACGCAATACCAGGGTATTCAGAAAGAAACCGATGAGTGATTCAAGTTCACTGCGTTGCCGTCCGGCAACCGGGCTACCAACGACAACATCTTCACGGCCGCTGTAACGGGCCAACAGAATATTAAATCCAGCCAACAACACCATATAGAGCGTGCAATTCTCCTGGCGGGCCAAATCATTGAGGCTTTGACTGAGCTCTATGCTCAAACGCTTCTGCTGCCATGCCCCCCGATAAGACGGCACTGCGGGACGCACCCGGTCATAGGGCAAGGCTAAGACAGGTGGCACATCAGCCAACTGTGCGCGCCAGTAGCCAAGCTGTTTCTCAAGTTCAGCGCCAGCCAGCCAGTCGCGTTGCCATATGGCGAAATCAATATACTGCACCGGCAAATCAGGAAGCGTCTCCGGCCCAGATGTATACAAGCGGCTTAGCTCATCACACAACACGCCCATCGACCAACCATCAGAAATAATATGATGCATCGACAACAGCAGCACAGCATCGTTTACCGCGGGGCTAATCAGCGTCGCACGCAGTAAAGGTCCCTGCTGCAGATCAAATGGCTGGCGCACTTCATCGAGTAAGCGCGCCTGCAATGCAGAGTCTGTAGCACCGGATAGGGTTTCGGTATTTAGCTGCAGTCGCATCTGGGGCATAACCATCTGCACCGGCTCACCGCTGCGGGAAGCAAACACGGTTCGCAACGACTCATGTCGTGACACCAGCGTATCTAATGCTGACTGCAAACGTGATAAGTCCAATTCACCCTTGATGCGGGTTGCCCGATGCAACGTGTAAGCCGTGCTCTCCGGTTCCAGTTGATCGAGGAACCAAAGCCTCTGTTGCGACCAGGACAAAGGTGCGAGCAATCGATCTTCGCGTGACTGCGGTAACAATGGCAGACTCTTATCGGCATCCAGGTTCGCAACTGCCGCTGCAAAACTTTCCAATACCGGGTGAGCGAATAACTCACCTAAGGGCACACGAACATGCAGACGGTCTCGAACCCTTGCCACCATTCTGGTCGCTATTAAAGAGTGTCCGCCCAAAGCAAAAAAGTCATCGTCCAGACCTACTGCAGCGACATCCAACACCTCCTGCCAAACCGCTGCAATTTGCAACTCAGTATCAGTGACAGGGCGGCGATACGCAGCGCCCGGAGCATTGTCAGGCAAAGGTAACGCAGCGATATCCAGCTTGCCATTTGATGTCATTGGCAAGCTAGACACCGGAACGAATGCTGTGGGCACCATCGACTCGGGCAAAAACTCACGTAAAGCCGTGCGTAACTGCTGCGAACCTACAACCCCCGCCTCAGGCGACTGATACCACGCACATAACTGTGGCAACGATTCATCGTTCTGCAAAACGCGAACCACGGCCCGGTCGACACCCTCGATCTGCTCAAGCAATCGCTCAATACCAGCCGTTTCGATACGCTGGCCACGCAGTTTAATCTGCCCGTCACGGCGACCCGCAAACACCAAATTGCCATCAGGCAGATAGCGGGCGGCATCACCGCTGCGATAGGTACTTCGATCAATAAAAGCAGCTTGCTCAGCCTCAGAATTTTGCCAATACCCCGGTGCAAGACGATCGCTGCGAATGATGAGTTCACCACAAAAAGCACTGGGCTTGTTGTCTGTGCCACGCAACTCGATACTGGTGCCCTGCACGGGCAAACCCACCGGCAGTCTCGAATGCAGCATTTCACTATCGTATGTGGCGCGGTACTGCAGAGCAGTAGTCGATTCAGAAGGGCCAAGGCCGTTAATCAATAGAGCATCAGCAGCAAAGCGATGCCGGAAGTCGGCAAAATCCGCAGCCGTTGCTTCCTCACCACCGAGCACTACCGCCCTCAACGTTTCAAGAGGACCCTGCTCCCGGAGCAACAAACGGAATACAGTTGGTGTTGCGTGCAGCACTGATGCTCGTAGATTCAGCATGCTATGCAACGGTGTTTCAGTAGTACGCAAATTCACCGGACAGATACAAGCACCGTGCAATAGGCCGGAATAGATATCCATAATTGCCGCATCAAAGCCGTAACCGGAAAACAACGACAAGCGGTCTTTCGCAGATAGACTGATTGAGTCGGCATAGCAATCAATATGCGCCTGCACATTGCGTCGGGTCTGCGGCACGCCTTTAGGGTTACCGGTAGTTCCCGATGTGTACAGAATGTACGCCAGTTCTTCGGTTGACTCACTGTCAGCAGCCGCCACAGGAAGCTCAACCGATGCGGTGGACTGCAAGGTGATGACGGCTTCGGCACCAAAGTGCTGCCCTGCCAGCTCCGTATACGGAGCGGCTGCCACCACCACAGTCGCGCCGGCACTTCGGTAGATATCCTGCAGACGTGTGGGCGGCAGATTCGGATCTAAGGCCACCCAGGTTCTATCAAGCAAGGTTGCCGCAGCAATGGCAGCAACGGTCTCAGCATCGTGACCCAGCATGAGTGCAATCGGCTTGCTGCTATTCGCGGAACAGGCTGCCAGCGACTCTTTAAGCCCTGCAGCATACTCGGACAATCGGGCAAAACTAATTTGTTGCATACCATCGTCGACTGCAAGCGCATCACCCTGTTCTGCAATAACAGTCCTCAGGCGAGCAGACAAACTCAAGGCCGCAGCCGGCAGCTCGGTTACTGTGGCCAACTGCTGCACACCACCCGGCAGTGGCAATTCAGCAAGCCTCCTGGCAGGATCAGCCACAACGGTTTCAAGTAAAGCCTGGAAGCCACCGAGCATTCGCTCTATCGTTGTAGCCTCAAAAATATCGCTGTTGTATTCGATACCAATGAGCAAACCCGAATCTCGCTCATGCACTGCCACGTTAAGATCAAACTTTGCGGTGCCGCTTGCCAGTGAAAACGGCTCTGCCTCAATTCCATCCAAGACAACGCGACTGTGAGGCTCGTTATGCAGGTTGAACATGACCTGCGCGAGTGGCGGATATGCAGGATTGCGTTCCGGCTGCAGTTCCTCAACCAATTTTTCAAATGGCAGGTCCTGATTGTCGTACGCTTCCAATGCGGTATGTCGGACAGCCTGCAACAATTCACTGAATCGCGGATTGCCGGATAGGTCTGAGCGCAGCACCAATGTGTTCAGAAAGAATCCAACCTGCCCTTCAAGTTCGGTGTACTGCCGTCCGGCAACCGGAGTACCCACCACCACATCTTCGGTACCCGCATAACGAGCCAGCAATACGTTAAAGGCCGCCAACAACAGCATGAATAAGCTACTGCCCTCGGCTGCTGCAAGCTTGTTAAGCGCATCACTCACAGTTGCAGGTAAAGCGAGATCAACCCAGCCACCCGAATAACTCTGGACAGACGGACGCTCGCGATCGGCATGTAAATCAAGCAGCGCGGGCATCCCCTGCAACTGCTGGCGCCAGTAGCTCAACTGCTGCGGATAGTCGTCGCTCGCTAGCCAGTCACGCTGCCACACCGCATAGTCAGCATACTGCACCGGTAGGTCAGGCAAGCTTGATTCAACGGCAAGATCTTTGCGATAGACGTTATACAGAACCGACAATTCACGGTAGATAACACCCATCGACCAACCATCGGAAACGATGTGATGCATGACCAATAACAACACATGATCCTGAGGGCTCACCTGCAACAACTCGGCAAATACGAGAGGCCCCTGCTGCAAATCGAAACAACGCTGACTTAGCTCATGCAATTTCAGCTGCAGTATTGCATCGTCTGCGGCCAGACAATCGTGCATGG
>CBDTTT010000094.1:0-6400 GCA_965363345.1 uncultured Chromatiales bacterium | reverse complement strand
TCTACAACACCACGCTGAAAGGTTTGGTGCCGGGGCTTATTGAACTGCATTCACCGATTGAATCTACCGGCCTGACCTTTGTCCGTATCAAGAAAACCAAAGCCGGCGAAGGCAAAAAATCAGGTGAGCGGCTAGCTAAAATCATCCCGATCTTCAAAGTAGTGGTGGTCGTCGATGAAGATATTGATGTTATGGATACTGCTGCCGTAGGCCTCGCAATGGGCTCACGCCTGCAGGCAGAAACAGCTGTTAGCGTGTTTTCAGGTCGCGGCATGCCACTAGATCCGAGTTCGATTGAGCGTGGTAAGTCAGGGAAGCTGGTCATTGATGCGACACGCCAGTGGCCGGAAGAAGGAGGACCTGACTCTTACCCCAGCACCAATAGAGCACTTCTGGAAGGCCTTGCACCACAGTCGTTTGATCTTGTCGAAGAGAAGTATGGCAAGTACATCGAGCAGGGTCGAACCTGGCAAGGTCCGAAAAAACGTATTTAGGTTAGCTACACGAGGACTCGGCGTATCAACGCCGGGTCTTTTTTTATCTCTGAAGGAAACAGTCTCATGACTACAGAAATACCAAAGATGGTGAATGAAGATGGCACCTACCCTACTCAGGAGCTGCGACGCCCATTTACCATGGTGAGTGCGGTGCAAACCCGGGTTCAAGGTGTTGATGGTGCGGACCCTGCCCCGGGCATTCGCAAGAATCTGGACTATATGCTTGAGTCCATAGACATTGCTCAGAGCAATGGCCCACCAAGTGATCTGCTGGTCTTCCACGAGTTCCCGCTTACCGGCTTCGGCACAAAGTGGACCAAAGAACAGCACTACAACCTTTCGGTGGAAGTACCCGGCCCCGAAGTCATGGAAGTGGCGGCCAAGGCCAAACAATACGGCTGCTATATCGTATTCGGCACGTATGCCAAGGACCCTGTCGACTGGCCCGGACACATATTGCATCTAATGGTGATGGTCGGACCAGAAGGTACGGTCGTCGCTAAACACTGGAAACAACGCAATGTGCGCGGTATGTTCCCGGGCAGCGAGCAATACACCTCAGCCATCTACGATGTTTACGACCGCTTCGTCGAGATGTATGGCATCGATGCAGTTGTGCCAGTGGTGCAAACCGACATCGGTAACATCGCGATGTCTGCGGTGCAATTTGAGCCGGAACTGTTCCGCTGTTTTGCACTGAAAGGTGCCGAAATTATTTGTCGCGTGGCGACCGGCGGCTTTGAGTACGAGGATATGCGCCTCACCTCATATCACAACAGCCTGTACACCATTATTGTGAATAACTCTGTCACAGTTGGCGAACGCAATCCGGGCTTCTTCGATGAAGAAGCCTACGGAGGCTCAGGACGCTCTGCCATCTTTGGTCCACGTGGTGTTGTAATAGCTACCTCAGGGCCCTTTGAGTGCAAGCAATTTGCCATGATTCCAACTGGGCAGTTCCGTGCTAAACATCGCATACCGGACGTTCATATGACGCTGTACAAGCCGGTGCTGGATCAATATCGCGAGCGTTACGATTCTAGTGCCTATATCGATTATCAGCCCACCGATAAGCGCGATGCGTTTAGGTTCTTTAAAGAGAACTCCCGTTGGACGCATAACTGGTAAGGCTAATGTTTGAGCAATAAAAAAGCCCGCATAAGCGGGCTTTTTTATTGCTCAAACATTAGTACTATTTAAAATTACCGCAGCTATGACTCTGCAACACCCCTATATTGTGTAAGGGCATCGCCAAGCCACTTAGCTGATGGCTCAGCCTCTTTACCCGAACACTTAATAGTGTAGGGCTTACTTGTCCATGAACTCTTTGTAGCCAAGCGCTCGATAAAAGAGTCGGCGCTGTTCACATATTTTTTCCCGTTGTTATACTTCAGGCGAAGATGTGACTCAGCCTCCTTAGAATCATGATGTGTGCCATTACGGATAAACATACAACCGCTATCGCCAACCGCATTCAAGAGAAACTCTATTTCTTGCTCTGAGCTGCTTGCGGACAGTGACAAAGGCAGCACGTTGAACACGACAAACATCACCGCTAAGCGAATTTGTTTCACCCTACTCTTTTTCAATCCTGTAAACATCTTAAGATCCCTCCGTAACCCGCAACTCAACACGCAATGCGTTGTGATCGGATGTATCTACCTGATAACTCGTAGTATCCAAAACCTCTATACCGCGCACCAACACATGATCGAGAACTTTGCCAAAAACCGTCTTACGATGATCCACATCAAAATCCAGTAACTGCAATTCATGCTTCAGAGCAAATGCCTCAAGTGCTGCAAAACGCGAATCACTCCAGGTATTAAAATCACCCGATAATATAATCGGACCATTGTGGCTCTCAATCACCTCCGAAAAGCGTTCCAGCTGTGATGCTAAAGCCTTAGACGTAAACGTAAAGTTCACTCCATGCACATTAATTGCCAGCAGCGTGGCTGTGCGGCCTCGCAAAGGATACTCGGTTACTACGGTTGCCTTAGGCGTACCTAACCATGGCTCCGTGCTGGCAAACACGCAGTGAGTTAAGGGTTGAACCCTACTCAAGTTCATCACGCCGGTAACATCAGACTTGGTGGCATAACCAGGACCAAATGACCACGCGGGCAGATTGGGAAACTGCTCAGTGATGTTGTCATTGAGTTTCGCTTCCTGAATGGAAACGATATCGGCATCACTACTTAGAACACCAAGTTGATACAGCGCTTCATCATGTTGGGCCTTTTGTAAGTTCCAGCTAAGCACCCGGATACGACGCGGATTCAAGCCCACAGACTGAATCGGCTTTAACCTAGAAACAGCGGCGACGCACTCATCCGTGTCGGAGATTGTCAGTACCGCACTATCGAGACGCTGACCCTCAACCTGATACTTTACTGAGGTACAGGCGGGCAACAGCGCACTCAGTGCCACCAACAGCACTGTGCGACAAATCATACGAATTTTTGTGTGCGACTTAAGCTGCACATCCACTCCTTAAACATAGGCTTTAACTAGAGTAATAATCGCCTATAGCGCCAAAGTATTCGCGTCTATCCTAGTCACGATCAGGTCAGTAAACACCACGAACCTCAAAATGATGCCAAATATGGGCCCGGCAATAAAAAAGCCCCGATAAACCGGGGCTTTTTAGAAAATAACTGCTAACAACGATGCTATTCCTTAAGCATTGCCTCGGGAAACTCGATAGTAATCATCTGCTCAAACTGCTCACGAAGATCCGCATCGGTCATGCCCACGGAGCGCCCCAGCACTACCGCCGCAGCCATCGATGCATAGACTGCAACCTCAGGCTCAATTTCCTCATCATCAGCCTGTTGCATAATCGCATCACAAATTTCCTCGGACCAATCTATGGCAAAGTGATTACTGGTTTTGTCGTTCATATTGGTCCCCATAAATGGTGAAGGTGATGATGCCCACATTGTATTCGAAAGAATCTCGAAAAGCCGCTAATGAACCGACACTGGTCTTTTGTAGGCAACTCATTGCCTATACCCCAATGACACGATTTAATGGCAGAATAGACCACAGACACGTATTCCCTACGGGCAGGAGAACACCGATGAAAAAATGGCAAATTCTATTACCACTACTTTTAGTTACAGGATTCCTGTCCGGCTGTGCCACTCAGTCGCCCCGCAGCATTGAAGTAACACGATTTCATCTGAATCAAGATATTGCTCCGCAAGAGATCAATCTGGAACCGGCAACCGGCGTGGATGATACAAGCCTTGAATACACGAGTTACGCCAATGCCGTTAAGGCAGAATTAGCGAAGGTTGGTTTAACCGTAGTGGACGGCTATAACTCAGACGTATTTGCCACAGTAAATATAGGCCGCCAGATTCAGCAGAAGGCTCCCAAAAAATCGAAGTTTTCGATTGGCATTGGCGGTGGTTCATACGGCGGCGGCAGTGGTGTTAGCGGCGGCGTCAACGTACCGGTCGGCGGCTCAAGCGGCGGCGAAGCTCTAGTCACAACCCTGGAAGTGAAACTCATCCGTAGGAATGAAAACGCGGTAAGCTGGGAAGGTGAAGCCATCAGGTCAGTTGACACGACTACCGACGGCAGCAATATCACTGTCGAAGAACTCGCTGCGGCACTCTTTAACGAGTTTCCTGGCGATTCAGGCAAGACAGTTACCCTGATACCCGACAATACTGCTCAGTAGAGAAGAAATGGTGCCGGAAAGAGGAGTCGAACCTCCGACCTACCGCTTACGAGGCGGTTGCTCTACCAACTGAGCTATTCCGGCATTGTTTTCTGGAGCACGATTCTAACATTATCAATACTGTAAATATGAACTCCACTGCTCATGAAGTTACTGTATTACTCAGACAGAAGCACTCTACTGGCGCTGCCCTCACCACCTAGCAACTCATCCACAGGATGCTCTGAAAGCAGCGGTTAGGCCCCAGTTAGAAAGTACGACCAACAAAAAGCCGGCATGTAGCCGGCTTTTTGTTAATACTTATATGCTTACGAGAAACCTATTAAGCTGCCGTGTTACGCACCCGGATAATGATTTCGACATCCTGTTCGAAAGTACCCTTAGGCAACTCAGGCAACCCGCTAATGCGCACGGTGGCGTCATCGATATCAATCAACTCACCGGTATCAACATTATAGAAATGATGGTGCGGGTGTGCAGTCGAATCGTAAACCATGCGTTCGGGATCAACCGCTATTTCGCGAACGATACCTTCTTTCGATAACAGATTTAGTGTGTTGTATACGGTGGCTTTTGAAAGACTACTGCCTTTCTCACGCAACTCCAGAAGAATCTGGTCAGCTGACATGTGTCGAGGAGTAGCAAGCAGTAACTCACCAATCTCCATACGCTGGCGCGTAGGACGGACACCCTTTTCACGCAAACGCGTCTCTAATTCTTGTTGAAGTTCCAATCTTTACTCCCCCGAGTTCAGATAAATATTAAAGGTATCTCTACCCTGTACCGAACGGAGAGTCTATCCTTAAGATGGTGGATGGCGCAAAACAATCGCAAGCCACTTGTTTCAATCTTATCGGCGATTTCATGAGCAAACGCCAGTAAACCTCTATTGCCGCTGAAGTTTGTGATTAGCAAACTAAGTAGTCATGAGAATAGGTACATTACAAACAGACTTCCAGCGGACACCGGCAAGCTGCTATCTGCGAGGATATAGCCTTCCTGAGCTACTTTGCTGTCTGGCAATTATTGCCGTTCTAGCGGCATCAGCTGTACCCGCTGGCAATGACCTCATCAATTCAACCCGCCAACGCGTCCAGACAAATGCTCTAAGAGATGCCGTGCAAATCGCCAGGGAGACAGCTTTCAGGTCTCAAGCTGAAGTCACTCTATGCCCCTACTCAGTAAACAATAGCTGCGGCCACGACTGGAATCAGGGCTGGATGCTCATTCAGCATTCGGTACCGAGGGAAACTGCAAGCAGCAAAAAAAAGATCATGGTACATGCGTTCAATCATGCCTCACTTTCTATTCAATCCAACCGCGAGCAGTTTTCCTTTCGGAGAAACGCGCGTCATACCAATGGCAGAGTTAGCTTTTGCAGAACCGGCAATTCAGCTCATACCGTGGTTATCAGCTACACGGGAAAGACCCGTGTTGAAGCTGGCAAACAGGCAGGAATATGCGGTTAAAACTCATCGGAAGCAGCCTATTCGACTGCATGATTAGCCTGGCAATTATGTCTGTCGGCATGTTGGGACTCGCGGAACTAAACCTGCAGCAACTAAAGCGTCTGACATTGGCAAACGAACAACAGCGAGCGCTAGGCTCTGCAAGCGATACCGCCGCTTTTTATAGCGCGCATAACAGATCTGCGCTGGATACCGAGGTGATTCAGCCTCCGGGCATACAGATAGTAGATAACAAGGGTCATAAACTGCTGCTAGTGAGTTGGATTTCGGCTCATGGGGGCCCAAATCAACTTACGCTGCCGCTGCCATGAATACAGAATCGCTTTCAACAAATGCAAACGATCAACAGCTAACCACAACAGCCAATACCGGTGTAATGCTCATCGAGTTACTGATTGCGACAACCATCGGGCTATTTCTTATTACGGGTGCCTTCAAACTGTACTCACAAACCCGGCAGCTTGAGCACTACAGCGACATATTATTTCAGCTTCGTGAAAACACCGACTTCGCTCTTAATCTGATCAGTCATGATCTACGGATGGCAAATTTCTGGGGAAGGCACACCACAGCAAGCCATATAGCATCAGAACCAAGCATCGCAGTAAGCTGCAAAGGCAAAGACGTTAGCACATGGGCTTTAAACCTAACGGCAGCAGTCGAAACAAACCGAAACGGATACAGCCCCCCATGCGGTCCACACACGCCTGCCGCAGACTCTGATTCTCTAACAGTCCGTT
>CBDTTT010000093.1:0-6406 GCA_965363345.1 uncultured Chromatiales bacterium | reverse complement strand
CAGGGGAACACATCCCGGGTGCCTACGTTCCCGGTGTCTAGCGTGCCCCCTGATGCAAACAGCGGGCGGTTAATAGAATTAAACGCTTCCGGAGCAAGCTCCGACTTATCGACCATTTTCGCGGGGCCCACACCACTCATAATTACCGCAGCATCAAAGCGCTCATCGGCATACGAGACCACCTCGCCTTCGCGGGTCGTAATCGGTGCACCAACCATCATTTCACTCATCATGCCACCGAAGGAATGACCAGAAACAGCAAGATGCTCGCCATCAAGTTTGCCACTCAGCTCAGGAATAGCAGCTTCGATATTGCCGAACGAGTCCAGCACAAAACTTAGGTCCTTGGCACGCGATTCCTGCAAAATAAATAAGACCTTCGGATTAATTTTGCCGAGATTCGGTGAATCAAGATGATCGACCGCAACGACGACATAACCGTAGCTCACCCAATAATCGGTAACATTGCGATACTGCTGCGGATAGCAAAAAGCACCATGCGAAAATACAATGACCGGGAAAGGTCCTTCGCCCGCTGCAGGGTAAGAAACCTGCATTCTCACCTCACGATCCTGACCAGGATCATTGAGCAGCAGCTCGTCAACGTGCTTCACGTCGTAAGGACCCGCAGCGGTATTCCAAACACGGGGTTCAGAAGTCTGGTTGGCCGAACAAGCGGCAAGAGTAACCACGGCTAGGGCCGCTAAAATTCTTAGCATTGAGTAAACGTACGTCATGAAGAACATTCCGATTGCAGGCAAACTGCGCGTGATTATGAATTTATCGCTTATTTTATGGACTTCGGGGCAGTCGCGCCACGCCCATTAAAAATGATGACCAGTCAACAAATCCTTTGCGTCCGCCTGCTGGCGAGCATAAAAAGGGAGTATACAGTTGTGATTATAGACCGGGAGCGTCCATGAAATACCGTAATGACCCTGAAGGCAGCAGACTACCCATCAAAGTCGACACCACCTCCAACGGCGAGTTTGAGCCGGTTCCTCTTGAGAAACACAGCATCCATGGCAATTATCTCGCCTTCGAGCAGGCGGGCGAGAATGCGAAGCTCAGCGGCGTTAGCAGGCGCAGCTTTCTAACCTCAAGTTGCGGCGCCGCCACCTCTTTGCTGGCCTTTAATCAAGCGCATGCGGCAGCAGGCAAAACCGGCGGCTAGCGCCGGTCAAGCAGTCGGCAGAGGGCCTATTTGGCGTTAACCTCAGCAACCGCATCAGAGGCTGGCAACAGCGGGATAGAATCAAGGACCCAGCCCTTCTGCTCCCGCCGAGCGGGGCTTGGGATGGCGTAGGCAACTCGCTTCTCATCAGCTTTGACCTGCTCCGTATCGATACGCCAGCCTTTCGTTTCCCAGTTTTTAAGGATATCCCGGTACATCAAAATAACTTTGTCGGCCGGCACCATAAATTCCTTGGAGTTGGTCTCGGGAGTCACGACCGGATGCAGTTCGTTTAGCACCACGATATCTTGCTGAATGACCGACCAGTTACGCTTAACGATGTCGTCATTATTTTCGGGCTCAAGCGCCATGTTGCGCATGTTAATCAAATAAATCTTGGTGTTATTCTCATCTATAGGCGCTTCGTACATGTACTGCCCAAACTCAGCTGTCTCGCTAAAGCGAATGATCGTCCAAAGGTGATTGGGCCCTGTATTGCCGGAACCCGCCTCACGATCACTCTTTGCTGTCTTAAACTCGGCCAAGACGGACTTGGTCTTCATCTCAGGCGAATTGAATTTACTAAAGAAACCAAAACCCCATTCACTGTCTTCATCAACCAAACGCAGGTCGTTTACCTTGTACTCTGAGTTCTCGCCGCCGAAACCATGGGTAGGATGCACAAATTCGTTATGCGCAGGATCAAGCCCGTTCTCCATTGAACGCTCGTAATGGATTGGCACTTCATACGTAATTTCGCTGGTAGCCCAACCTTCCTTCTCATAAGTCGGAATATCAAGAATCGGTGGCCGCTCTGCTTCAGGCAGGTCGCCCAAAAATGCGAATACTATGCCGTAGCGCTCCACAACCGGGTAGGCGTCGATGCGGGTTCTGGCTGGAATTTTGGCACCCTTACCCAGCGACGGGATCCGGGTAACCTGTCCCGTGCCATCAAACTCCCATCCATGATAAGGGCATTGAATACAATCACCCTTAACCTTGCCATTGCCCAGAGAACCGCCACGATGCGTGCAGGTATTGCTTAAACACTGCGCTTTGCCTTCGCTATCGCGAAATACCACCAGATCCTGACCCAAAATACGGGTTTTAAGCGGTTGATCGGTTAAATCCTTGCCCCAGCAGGTGGGATACCAAAAATTAATGTACATAAAGGAATTTCCTGAGTTTTCTGATTAATGTCGGACCCTAGGCCAAATCATTCCACAGTTTCGTATTCGCGGCTCAAGCCCCATCGGATTCGTTCAGATGACGGTCAATGCTGCATACCTGCATAACTCGTGCGGACCGCCCAAACTGCGGATAATGGAACTTATTGGAACTCTGTCATCTAAAAATAAGAGTTAAGGTGGTTTTAATAGGGCCTTGTAACCAACAGACATAGAAGAGAGATCGACATGGCAAAAGCACAACATCTAGATGAATCACAAAAACTGGAAGAAGTTGTTAAGAAACCTACTTCTGCTTTCAAAGGCGCAAAAACAGGCTTCGAAGGTCAGGAAGCCGAAATCGGCAAAGCCGTGCAACTTGCGCTTAAAACGATGGCGAGCAGCGCTGGCTACAAACATGAAATGAACGACGCACTGGTTAAGGCCCGCTTGCAGGCCATGCAGTTCGCGAAAGATCACAACATGATGAAGGAATACGTCGAACACGATATTAAAACAATGCGGCCGATCAACTCACGCGTGGGGCAAGTTATTGCCAGCACCGGTGATAAGGAAGCTGCTTTGGTTGGTTTGACAGAGCGAACCGCTTGTCATTACCAATTGGTTCTGGAAACGCATGCCGAAGAAGGCAAGCGCTCCTGGCAGTCTCCTTGGAAGAACGTTCTCGAGCCTTCTAAGCGGATGGGTATGTTCACCATCACCGAACAGGAAATCCATGACGAATGGTTTACCCCTCGAATTCATGGTTATGCGAAGGACCTTGGCGTAGATGTCAAAGTATCCGAATGGAATGATGACGGCGTAGTCACCATCGAAATCGTTGAATAAGATCAAGTAAAGCATATAGTAAGGGGCCTTTCAGGCCCCTTTTTTTTGAGCGCAATAAATGCAATCTCGCCTTCTATTTGTTTGCCTAAACCTGCTGGGCCTGCTGGCACTTGCTGGCTGTGGCAAACAACCCGTGGTGTCGCAAGCCGATGTCATCGTTGTGGGGGCAGGTATAGCGGGGCTAGCCGCAGCAATTGAAGCTGCCGATAACGGTGCAAAAGTCATCGTATTGGACACTAACTCGGTAGGTGGCGGCCATGCCGTGAAGGCTGGCGGGCTCGCTATGGTAAACACCGAACTGCAGCGCGCCAAAGGCATTCAAGATTCACCGGAGCAGGCAGTCGCGGACCTGCTGGCGTGGGGCGAAGATGCGGACCAGGAATGGGTCGAACGTTATGCACGTGACTCCGGCACCGAAGTTTATGATTGGTTGGTAAGGCTCGGCGTTGAGTTTAAGTTAATTCTCCGCACACCCGAAAGTGATGTGCCACGATTTCATTTTACGAAGGGCACAGCGGTGCATGTTGTGCTGCCTATGATGCGGGAAGCACTCGGTCGCCAAAACATCGTGTTCTTATGGAATACGGGTGCAGATGCCCTGCTCTCTCACAACGGGCAGCTCATAGGTGTGCATGCCAAAAACCTGCGAACCGGCACCAGCTTCCAGCTTTATGGCGGCAGCGTAGTGCTCGCCACTGGTGGTTTTCAAAGCAACCAACAAATGGTGCTAGAGCATTGGAAAACATCACGTTCACAGCCGCAGAAACTGCTGATTGGTTCAGGGCAATTTGCAACCGGTGATGGCTATCTATTGGCGGCAGATGCAGGTGCAGCGCTGCTTCGAATGGATCATCAGGTCACTTTCGTCAATGGTATTCCTGATCCACGTGACACCAGCAATAGCAAAGGCCTAACGGTATTAAACAAGCATGCCATTATCATCAATGAGAATGGTGAACGCTTCGTTGATGAAAGCCTGCCAAGCAAAGCTATCGAAACTGCTCTATTTACCGAGAAAACAGGGCCGCACTGGATGATCTTCGACGCTAAGGGAGCGCGCAAACTTGGGGTACGCGGTGCCGCCTGGCTCAATACGAATTCCGTCAAATCCGAAATCATCAACAACCCGAATTTGACGAAAAATGCAGCAAGCGCGGCAGCACTTGCGGCGGCACTTGGCGTGCCGGCGGAAGACCTTCGGCTTAGCATCGAGGCATACAACACAGCCGCGAAGCGACCGATAGTTGCACCGCCTTTCTATGCGCTGCGACTCTATCCCTTAACCCGCAAAAGCATGGGCGGTCCAGCCGTCAATGAAAATACACAGGTGCTTGGCCCTGAGGGCATTGTCATCAACGGGCTGTACGCCGCCGGAGAACTGACCGGCGTTGCGGGGATAAATGGCAGCCATGGTGGCTCGGGGACCTTTTTAGGACCTTCAGTCTATATGGGACGAATTGCAGGAAGGTCTGCTGCACTCAATAGCAGCTTCCCCATGGACGAACCCAACCTCAACGTGCAAAGCACCGGCACACTGCCATTAGATATTGACGGCTACTGGCACTACAAGGTGTCGCATGAGGTGGTGCACGCCAAGGAGATTGAATGCGAGACCTGTCATAGGCAAACACCCATGGCAGAAGTTGGCTCTAACAAGATGATGCGTGCGCGTCTGGAAACCTGCCTTAACTGCCACTAGCAACGGGATACGTTGTAGTATGCTCTGCAACAATAATAATAACGGGCAACCACATGAGCGAGAAAAAAAAGGCGCAATACCCTAACGAGACCTACGGCTGGTACGTGGTCTGCATCCTGACTCTGGCCTACGTATTCTCCTTTCTTGACCGCCAAATCCTCGCGCTGCTGATTGAACCCATTCGCGAAGATATGGACATCAGCGACACCCAGATCAGCTTACTGCTCGGTCTCGCCTTCTCTATTTTCTATACGCTACTGGGCGTGCCGATTGGCAGACTGGCGGATCGCAAGAGTCGCCGCGGTATTATTGTGGTTGGCATTACCATTTGGTGCATCATGACCGCCGCCTGTGGTTTGGCAAAAACGTTTACCCAGCTGTTTCTTGCCCGCGTTGGTGTCGGTGTCGGTGAGGCCAGCCTTAACCCTAGCGCGCTATCGCTCATCAGCGATTATTTCCCGCGCGAGAAACGGGCTCGTCCGATTGGTTTTTACAACATGGGCGTATCAGTGGGCGCGGGTGTCGCCATGGTTATCGGTGGTCAGATTATTGCTTGGGTTTTTGATGCCCCCACAATCGAGATCCCTGTATTTGGTGAACTGAAACCCTGGCAAGCCGTATTCGTAATGGTGGGTTTACCCGGGCTACTAATCGCATTGCTGATGGCAACGGTTAAAGAACCGGCCCGACAAGATCAACTGCTGGATGAGTCAGGTCGTGTAGAAGTACTGCCACTAAAAACGGTGCTCCGGTTTTTACTCGATCGAAAAAGCACCTACTTAAGTCTGTTTCTTGGTATGTCGGTAGTGACTATCGTCGGTTATGGCTTCCTGTTCTGGATACCCACAATGTTCATCCGCACCTGGGGCTGGAGCATTGCTGAAGTCAGCATGGCTTACGGGGCTATCGTGCTGGTGTTTGGTCCTATCGGCGTCAATTTTGGTGGCTGGCTGGCGCAAAAACTGTATACAGATGGGCGACGTGCGGGTCATATGCGAGTGACTATTCTGGGCGCCTTTATTTTGGTGCCATCAGCTACGATTGCTCCGCTAATGCCTACTCCTGAGCTTACGCTGTTAATGCTGGTATTCGTCACCATCGGCGGGGCCATGCCCTCTGCCACAGCTGCAGCGGCTTTGATGATGATTGTGCCCAATCAAATGCGGGGACAAGCCACTGCGATGTACTACTTTGTCACCAACGTACTTGGCCTCACGCTCGGTTCAACAGCCATTGCTTTGGTAACTGATTACGTCTTTAAGGATGATCTGGCACTGCGTTATTCGATAGCCTGGGTATCGGGTACCACCGGCGTGGTTGCGATTGGCTTACTACTGTATAACCTCGCCCACTACCGAAAGAGTGTGATTGAAGCCGACAGTTGGTGCAGCGAACCTAGCGAGTGAACGCTTGGTGCAATGCATCTGTGCATTGCTCGTGCTTATTCAAAAACGACTCCAGCACTTTTAGCTGATTCCGCGCACGCGCCTCATTGTGCTCGCCACGGGTCGCGAACTT
>CBDTTT010000092.1:0-6421 GCA_965363345.1 uncultured Chromatiales bacterium | reverse complement strand
CAAGCCAAACCGTGTTTGTAGCCGGCGTCAGGGTCTGGTTTTAGAATTACGATGTAATTACGATATCAGCAATTACCATTCACGCTACTTCTTGCTGCGTAATCTCCGGACCAGCATGCCGATCGTTGCGAACAGAAATAGCAGAAAACCCAGATTAAAAAACAGGTGATGAATATGCTCGAGTAACGGATTTGGGCCTCCAGGTGAGGCCTCCACAGCATGATTGGCCATATCATGTTCTGCAACGCCGATGCCCAGCGCGACAAACACCAGCTTAAGTACTAGTCCGCCCAAGCCGAGAATTGATCCCGTAACTATTAGCCGTTCCGGCCAGCCAAGTGGGGCGCTGCCGCGACTTTCTCCCGGGAGCCACCAAACCCCTATACCAGCCAGAAATGCCAGCACGGCTGCAATTTCCGCAGCAGTAAATATCTTAAAACCGTGGGTTAGCACAATACTTGCAAGCGCAAATAACAAAGCCGCCACTACATACGTGTTTCTTTTGGTCACGATGTTCTCCTGGTTTTCAGTATATTCTCGGCAGCCCAATTATTGAGCGTAACTGCAAAGTCTGCCGACCATTGACGATGGGCATAGCGTTTGAACTGTGCCGTAGATTCTATCAGGCATCGTCTGAAGACGTTCCGAGGTTAATACCCTTTGCTCATATCCACTTCATTCAGCAAGGGCTCTCCCTCAACATACCGGCGTAGGTTCTCTACAGCGATAATCCTTGTGCGTCGAGCGCTGTCGCCACCTGCAGAGGACACATGGGGCGTAATAATTACATTGGGTAGCTGCCACAGCTTACTGTCTGCCGGTAGCGGCTCCGGGTCAGTTACATCTAATCCTGCACCAAACAACTGCTTAGATTCGAGCGCTGCAATCAGGTCGTCGGTTACTGTGCTTTGGCCGCGCCCTACTGAAATAAAAATGGCCCCCTGCTTTGCGGCGTCGAAGAAGGCCTTATTGAAAATGCTCGTTGTTTCAGTCGTCAGGGGCAGGGCGTTGGCGATCACGTCTGCTTTGCTCGCCAGTTCGTAAAGTTCGTTCGATAGACCCACGTATTCCACAAAGTCGGGGCCTTCTCGAGATGAATTGCGTGTTGCTATTACGCGCATGCCCAGTCCGTTGGCACGCCAGGCAATCTCAGTACCGATGCCTCCGAGTCCTACTATGAGAATAGTTTTGCCCTTGAGTTCACCAAAGGAAACGCCCATCGCAAGCCTTCGTTCCCACCTGGATTCTTGCTGTGCACTCGCATAGGCGGGCAAATTGTGAGTCAGTGCCAGTAACATTGCGATGGCGTGTTCGGCGTTAGCAGGAGCCGACAGACGTTTGTTGTTAGTAAATATAATGTCCTGCAATTGAGTTTCAGTCGCCCCTTTGCAGTTCTCCATACCCACCCAGTAGTTGTGTATCCAGACCAAGTCTGAATCGGCGTTTCTAAGCAACCCAGGCATGCACACGCCAATCACGCCGTCTGCACCCACGAGCAATTCCGACGACGGCGTGAAGCTTCCGGAGCGGTCGAAAATCAACTCCACATCGCCTGCCACTTCAGTCAGCTGTGTCTCAAACTCGGTGTTGATTGCGCTGTCTCTCGATGGAAATACGACAACCACCCGCTCGGGTTTCCAATCCGGATCCTTGGCCTTCGCTATGCTGGCCTCCTTTAGGCCAAGCTCTTTGATTAGTGTTTGCGCCTCCGGGGTTGGTGTGCTGCTGAGAGCAGGCGCACTCATCGCGACGAATAAAAGGGTGAAAAGCAGAGCTGGGGCTGTGTTGATCTTCATAGAGGAGCGTTCCTGTCTGTGTAATGCAGAGCGACGAGATCAGTCTCTGAGATATTCGCACAAATAGTATGCGTGCATCTATGCGCCAGTATAGTTGCCCAACGAAACTCTGTGCGCGCTTCCTGTAGCTCACTGATGGGGGCGGTTAGATAGGTACGTCCATTATGGAATAAGTATGAGTTCTTGGCATGCTTAGAGAGTAATGTTGAATCAATGGAAATTCTAATGTCGAATGCTGTTTTCAGGCATCGGGATGCCCTCTAAGGATGGGCAATAACTATGACTAGGTTTACGAGTGTTTTGTTGTTGTTCAGCTTGATGCTTCCTATACCCGCCAGCGCTGAAAAAAGCGATGAATGCGTGATCTTCTTGCATGGTTTAGCACGCACTGCCAATTCAATGCAAAAGATTACGGATGCCTTTGAATCTGACGGCTACGCTGCAGCAAACATAGACTATCCCTCACGTGAACTCACTATTGAAGAACTAGCACCACTGGCTGTTGAAAGTGGTGTCGCGGCATGCCCGGCGAATGCCACTGTGCATTTTGTTACGCATTCGCTTGGTGGAATTCTCGTGCGGGTCTATCTGGAGAACAACCAAATAGAAAACCTGGGAAGGGTTGTGATGTTGGCACCCCCCAACGGCGGTAGCGAAGTGGTCGATAAACTGGCTAGTGTGCCAGGCTTTGCCTGGCTGAATGGTCCTGCAGGCGCTCAGCTAGGTACGGATGAACAGAGCGTTCCTTCCCAACTTGGGCCTGTAGATTTCGAGCTCGGCATAATAGCCGGTACTAAAACAGTTAATTTTATACTGTCTCAGTATCTACCCAACCCGGATGACGGCAAAGTTTCTCTTGAGCGCACCAAAGTGGAAGGCATGACAGACTTCATTACAGTGCCGCACTCACACCCATTTGTTATGAATGCGTCGGACACTATTTCTCAAGCTCTCGCGTTTATAAAAACAGGCCATTTTGTGCATGATAAAAACTAGTTGTATACCAGACCTGAATGCGGGTGCATGCGTGCGCACTAAAAGTTAATTTTTGCGCCATCTAGTCGACCGGTAGACCACCTGCAGCCGCACTTTGTTCGATGTGAAGTGTTTTGGCGGGCAGTGACAGGCTGGTGCCCGCGTTAGCAACGATCTCGAGGAGCCGTATGTTCAAATCCTCAGCTATTTCGAGGTACTCGGCCCAGTCAGTTGTGTCTAAGTAGCCATAGACCTCGACCAGCAGCGCATCTTCAGCGATTGCCTTGAAGCGGACCCGTTGTTTGTCTGTTAGGACGCGTTCGTGTGAACTTAACAGCTCCCGGCAACCGTTCAATATCTGCTGCAGTTGCTCCGGCGTGGTGTCGTATCTCAGCCGCAACATCGGGCTATACCAGATCTTATTGCGTGCCGAGATATTGTCGATGGGTTCGTTGGCCAATATGCTATTGGGAATTGCGATGAGGGTATTAGCGAGAGTGCGGACGCGAGTCGTGCGCAGACCAATTTCCTCGATGGTCCCTGTCTGGTTGCCGATTCGACAAAAATCTCCAACTCTAACCGGTTGCTGGGTATACAGCGTGACGGCACCGAACACGTCTTCCATTGGTTTCTGCAGAGCTAGGGCTACAGCGATGCCGCCGACACCGAGACCGGCAAGCACCGTGGTGATGTTGATGCCAAGTTGGTCGAGGTAAATCAGCACCGCGGCTACGGCGATGAGTAGCTTGATCGCGTTGATAGCGGGATGCAGCAGAACTACTGCACCGGGGCGGCCTTTGCTATTAAGGTGGGTCGAATAGATATCCCGTAATAAACCCATTGCGGAAAACATGACCCAAACAGTAATCAAAATCGGGAAGGGCGACATGCGCTGTATTTGTTCTGCTGTATCGCCGCGCCCCAGCGAGTTCGCTAGAGTGTTTATGGACATGAGTACCACCCAGGTTCCGAATGGCAGTATCAGGAAACTAAATACTCGTTGGTGCGATGGCATCTCGGCGTTGTGAAGTAATCGGCGTATCGCAAGTGCGATCAGAAAAACCGCCGCATATGCAGAGATGGAAGCTGACAGCAATATGACCCACTTAAATAACTCGAAACCCATAAAGGATCCTGCAGGCAGGCTGCGCCGCAAGTTTTCAATGAATTCGGGGTAGCCAAAAGCCTGGTACAGTTCCGGTATCAGTGACACAGTGGCGTTGGACACTTTCCATATCGATACGCCATTGTCCCCGGGCACCTTCTGCATATATAGGCGTATTTCATTTTCTCCGTTCACCACGATACCGATAGAGTCACGGTAGTCGGGCAGGGTGTCATTGCTCCGGCCAGTCGGGTCGTCTACCATTTCGTTAATGTCTGCCCAGACCGCACGTTTGCCAATGACATCTAAGCGGCGCGCTAACTGCGCACCGGTTAAGTCTCTTGCATCGCCCCGCAGGTTACGGAGATCCAGATACTCGGCCGCGGTTTCGTAGGCACCCATATCGGCCGCAGCGAGAAATCCCTCGAGGCTTCGGAGAGGCGTGCCACGGTCGAACTTATCAGCCGGAATGACGGGGCTGTCTTTGGTGAGAGAACTATTGTCCTGCGCACTAATCTGCAAGCTGATGAGCGTGAGGCCTAATAGGAGCCAGCTGGAGAATTTGCCTTTATGTATCGAAGTCATACCGTGATTACCTGAGTTTAAAGTCGTAGATATCTGTATTCGTAGACGATTGATAATACACCCTAAGCCTTGTGGGCAAAGATTCCAGAATTTTACCTATCTGTAGATGCTGCATTTTTGTAGATGAGCGTTAGATACAAAGCTAGCGAATTGTTTGCATGGTTAAGCAATGGGTGCCAAGTCGCTGCAAAAGAATGTGGATATCTTCGCGTGATATTAAGTTAAAACTGCGGTGAGTGACCCGCGACAGGATGTTGATTAGCCGCAAACCCAGCGGTTTTCCAGAGATTTTCGCTGTATGCTGTATATGTTGATTTATAAGGTGCTTAGCCCATGAGATTTTATGAAAAAGTTGCCCGAACACTAGTGGCGATCCCGGTTTTTTTGTTAGTGCTTTTATGTGTTTCCTGTGTTGAAACCAAGGCACCAAGTCCTATGATTAAAGTTGCCGGAGGTTCCGTCGATGGGGTTTATAGCGACCTGGCCCGCACTTTGGCGAGAGTCGTAAACGACAATCAGGCTACCCTCGGGATGCAGGCGGAAAGTGTTAGAAGCGAAGGCTCTGACGCTAACATCGATAGTGTTATAGCTGGTGACGTTCAGTTCGGTATCGCACAGGCTGATGACCAATTCAACGCGGTAAACGGTTTGGGCGAATGGGCAAATAAGGGGCCGCAGGCAGATTTGCGTTCCGTTGTCAGTATTTATTCTGAGATTGTCACGCTTGTGGCTGGCGGCGATAGTGGGATTACTTCTATCGAAGATTTGCAAGGCAAGCGCGTTGATATAGGTTTGGTCGGTTCGGGCTCGCGACAGAATGCTATTGATGCACTTGAAGCTGCCGGGTTGGATTGGCAGAAGGATATAGAGTTGATTGAAATGAATGCGGACGACCGTCTGGCTGCGTTCATGAAAGGGGAACTGGATGCTTTCTTTTTTACCGTGGGTCATCCAAATACAGAAGTGAAATTTGCCACGTTTTCGGTTCGTGGAGCACGCTTAATTAGCCTCTCGGGTATCGATAGCCTAGTTGTTGATAAAACTTATTACTCCGGTCAGACAATCGCCCTCGGGAGCTATCCAAGAGCATTGAACGAATCTTCTACGCAAACTGTAGGAGTCCGCGCGACTCTGGTTACCTCAGCAAATGTGTCTGATGAAATAGTGTATTCATTTGTCAAAAATGCTTTTGAAAGTTCCGAAAAGTTTAAGGTGTACTTTCCGGAGTTCGCTGACTTGCGCAGCGGCGATATCCTCGAAGGTTTGACAGCGCCATTACATCCGGGTGCGGCAAAGTATTTTCGTGAAGTCGGGATAATAGAGCCTTCCGAGTAACAAACATTCGTTGGTTTTTGTTGTTCATACTGAATTAGGTAATAGGCCCGAATCACAAGGCTGTCTGTAGCGCGAGGTTCAGCAGAAGCCAGCCGTAGAGTCTTATCCGGTCGAAGGTTAGCATGGTGGTATCGCCTTCCCGAAGTTGTGTACTCTTAGGTTTATGGCCTATTTCGTACTGCTGTTAGTTAGGTCTCGTTCTTTTGGAAGGGAGTCGACATTGAAGCTATTCGCTATTCTGATTCTGATGCTGGGCATCGTTGCTTGTGAGGATCCCGGTGCTGTCCGGTCGCTCGGCACGCTTGAGCGGGAACGAATTCGCCTGGTTGCAGATTCTAATGAGCCTATTACCCGGGTGTTGGTCCGGGAGGGCGATGTGGTGGCGATCGACGCCACGTTGTTGCAGCAGGACCCGACGCGCTCAGAGATTTCGCTGACTCGTGCTCGGGCAGATGCAGCCGCGGCACTCTCAACGTTGAGTGAGGCAGAGGCCGGGCCCAGAGCTCAGGCAATTTCCCAAGCACGTGCCCGGTTGCAGGCGGCAACCAGTAACGTCAGAACAAGCCGCTCCGAATTCGATCGTGATCTCAAACTCATCGAACGTAATTTAGTTTCACAAAATTCA
>CBDTTT010000091.1:0-6469 GCA_965363345.1 uncultured Chromatiales bacterium | reverse complement strand
TACAGCAGTATCGGCAAATACCGGTCCCAAGCGCGTCACTTCACCCATCCGACTGCCCGGCAGAACGGCAACACGCGGAACAGTGCTTAACCCGAGTGCCTCGCAAGCCGGCTCCCACTGCAGCGGCTCCGCAATCTCGTCAGCCAATGGATGACCAACAAACTCACCGGATACCTGATGTCGCTTAAGAAAATCGGGCTCGAATGGCAGCAAACACAGCACGTGATCGGCGGCCTCGCGGATATGCTTCACCCGCCCTTCGCGCCAGGCCCACACCGATGGGCATACATAATGGATTACCGGAATACCGGCAGCGCGGACCGTCTTCTCAACCCGCAAATTAAAATCGGGAGCATCGATACCAATAAACAGGTCAGGCGGGTCTTCGAGTATCCGGCGCTTTGCTTCTTTACCCGCATCCAGCAGATCGGGCAGGTGCTTAAGCACCTCAAATAAACCGACCACAGCGAGGCGCTCATAGGAAAACCAGGAGGTAAGGCCGGCTGCCACCATTTTAGGGCCGCCGACACCTTCAAATTCGATATCGGGATTAATCGCCTTAGCTGCAGCTATCAGCCCGGCACCCAGCTCGTCACCGGATGCCTCTCCTGCAATAACAACAATGCGCGGCACGTAGCGGTTTACCTAACGATGCCGCGAGTAGACAGCGTTAGGAACGTAGCCATTGCCTCGACAACATCATGCTCTTTAGCAAGCTCGTTAAGTTGCTCCTGCGCTTCTTCAAGTCGCAAACCAGAACGGTATAAAATTCTAAAGGCCTTCTTGATAGCGCGCACCTGATCTTCATCGAAGCCGCGGCGCTTCAAACCTTCAGTGTTAATACCTTTAGGTACAGCGGGCTGGCCGAACACCAGCAAATAAGGCGGCACGTCTTGGCTGACGCCAGAGTTATTACCAATGAAACTGTGAGCACCTACTCGGGCGAACTGATGGACGCCCGACATACCACCAAAAATAACATGATCCTCGACAGTAACGTGACCGGCAAGACTCGCGCAGTTAGCAAAAATAATCTCGTTGCCAACCTTGCAATCATGCGCAATGTGCACATAAGCCATCAATAAGTTGTTGTCACCAATCTTGGTTAAGCCGTCATCCTGTATGGTGCCGCGACTAATCGTCACGTACTCACGAATGGTATTGCCGTTGCCAATCTCCAGACGGGTTGGCTCACCACGGTACTTCAAGTCCTGTGGCTCTTCACCAATAGACGCAAACTGAAAGATACGGTTGTTCTCACCGATTTTGGTGTGACCATTGATCACCACATGCGAAGCAACAGTGCTGCCGCTACCAATCTGTACGTCATCACCAATAATGGTGTACGGGCCGATCTCTACATCGTCAGCAATCTGTGCTTTCGGTGACACGATGGCGGTTGAATGAATCATCAGGATTCCTAAATAAAGCTTTCATCAATCGGTATGTACCGGGGAAAAACTCGTTACGAGTCGGAATCACCCAATACTTTCTTTTCAATCTTCCTAAGGGTTCTCGCCATCTTATCAAGCTGACGGAAACGCACCGCGTTTTTATTATGCTGCGTGGCAGACTCCAATGGCAGTATGCCACTCGAGTAGATGCCCGGCTTATCAATACTGTTCGTTACTGTAGCCCTTCCCATCAGTCCGACATCGTCACATATATCTATATGCCCCGATATCGCTACCTGGCCACCAAACTGACAGCGGGCACCTACCGTAGTACTGCCGGAAAAGCCGACCTGCCCCGCTATTGCAGTGTGCTGGCCAATTTGCACGTTATGCGCCACATGCACCTGATTATCCAGACGCGCGCCATCGGCAATAATCGTGTCGTCGATGGCACCGCGGTCGATGGTACAACCTGAGCCCAACTCAACATCGTTACCGATAGTGACGGCACCAATCTGCGGGACCTTGGTCCAACTGCCGTCTTTATTGCGCGCATTGCCGAAACCGTCTGAGCCGACAACCGTGGCCGAATGAATCAGGCAGCGCTCGCCAATGGCAACCTCATGGTAAAGAGTCACATTGGCCATGAGACGTGTATCGCTGCCAACCGTAACGCGGGTGCCAAGATAGCAATTTGGTCCGACGTAAACCCTTTCTCCCAACACCACGCCAGCATCGATCACCGCACCTGCTGCAATCTCACAGCTAGGTGGCACTGTCGCATCTTCGGCAACGCTGGCTTTCGGGTGTATACCCTCCTGCAATTCGGCAGGGGGATGCAAAACTGCTGCAATTTTGGCATAAACCAAATACGGGTCAGCTACTAACAAAGCTGCTGTCGGGCAATGCGCAGCTGCATCAGGATGAAGGATTACAGCACCAGCAGATGTAGCCGCGAGCTGTGATGCATATTTAGGATTCGACAAGAATGAGATGCTGCTGGCATCTGCTGACTGCAGGGTTGCCACTTTACTGACCCGGGTCTCCGGATCACCATGAACCTCACCAGCGAACATCGCTGCAAGTTCAGCAAGAGTGCGCGATTCGCTCATTATCGGCCCTTAGATATAAATCAGTATCTGACGTCGGACAAGCCTAAATCAGCCCCTAAGTCAGACCCTACGTTAGAAGAGTCGGGACTCGCCAATGCGAGTCCCGTTCGTTCAAGAAGTTACTTTTTGCTAGCAAAGCGAGCTTCAAGACCTTTCAATACTTCCGCGGTAATATCGAGATCGCCACTTATATAGAGAACACCTTCGCCCAGCACTAGGTCATAACCGGCCTCATTTGCGTAAGTCTGAATCTCAGCAAGCAGATCCTGCTGCATAAGGCCAAGCATTTCGTTACGGCGCAAATCGAAGTCTTCAGCAAACTCATTTTGACGACGCTGCAAATTACGCTGCTCATTCTGCAAATCACGCTCGGCATTGCGACGCTCATCGGCACTCATGACATCGAGATCACGCTGCAACTTTTCCTGCTTCGCTTGCAACTCTGCCTGAATCTCGACCACTTCACGCTGAATGGGTGCGAACTCATCCTGCAGTGAGGCCTGAGCGGCACGAGCCTGTGGTGATTCCGCCAAAAGGCGCTGCACATTGACAACACCAATCTTCAGATCGGTTGCTTGTGCAGAAGCTACAGTGGTTAACGCAGGCTGTAAAAATAATGCGGCAAGAGTAATCGCTGCAATTCGTGTAATTGATTTCATACTAAATCCTTCCTCAAAAAAAATCTTATTGTTATTAACGCGGAAACTGTCAATTGGTAAACAAACTTTTCTATTAACTTGCCTACCCACTCGAAAAATTAAACCTGATGCCCGGCTAGAACGCACCACCAATAGTAAACTGGAAGCGTTCCGTCCGGTCACCAAAGGTCTTAGGACCAAAGTCTTCAGCATTCAGCGGGAAAGCATAGCTGAACTTAAACAAGCCCATTGGTGATAACCACTGCACCGATACACCCGTTGAATACTTCAGATCATAATCACCCGGCTCATAACTTATTGATGAACCGTCAGGTGCTGCAAAAAATACATTGCCAGTAGAGAATACATTGCCTATATCAAAAAACAATGAGGCACGCGTTTTACGCTGTAAAGATTCTGGCAATGGGAGTACCAATTCATTCTGCATGACCAAACTCATATTACCGCCATAGGGGTTTCCTAGACTATCAATTGGACCCAATTGATTCTCTGAGTAACCACGAACCGTATTCGGTCCGCCCGCAAACTTGTTGCGGTAAGGAGGAATCGACGTGGTATCGCCGTAACTATCACCGTATGAGCTATCAAAATTTGTGGCGAAAATGAAATAACGGGTAACAGGAAGATAGTTGGTAAAGCTGTAGTTCGCGAACCAGTACTGCACTTCACTGCCAGGGATTGCCCCACTCAGCGTTGCGCGATGACGTGCACCACGGGTTGGAAACAACGAGCGGTTGCGCGAATCAAAAATCCACCCGGCTAACAGTTCAAACGTGTTGAAATCAGTTGTCGCTATCTGTGAGTCGATGACTTGGGGATTACCATTTGACAACGTCCAGTCGATAGCCTGCTGTGAACTACCTATTCGGTTTACTGCCAACTCAGACTTCTGAAAGGTGCCGCCATAAATCATCCGCTGATACTCGGACAATGGATAACCGAACTCAACACCGAGATTAAGCGTGGTTGTGTCGAAATCGGATGCATCTGCAGTGAACTGGGTTATTTCACGGTAGGTTGCAGAGAAGGTACGACTCACCTCGTTCGGTGTTATGTAAGGGTTGGTATAAGAGGCGCCGATAATACTGCGGAACTTGCCAAAGTTAAGATCTGCCGATATGCGGTTACCTGTACCCATAAAGTTCGTGTGCACAAAGTTACCATTCAGCAGAATACCCTGTGAATCTGAATAGCCGATACCACCGCCAAAACTGCCTGGCAAGCCTTCTTTAATCTCGAAATCGATATCCACCTGGTCACTCGTACCAGGCACCGGATTCGTCTCTACTGAGACCTGTTCCACGTAAGGTAATCGCTGGATGCGCACACGCGAACGCTCGACCTGATTATTGCTTAGGTAAGACCCCTCGAATTGACGCATCTCACGCCGGAACACCTCATCATTAACCGAGTCCGCGCCATCAAAGTTAACGCTGCGAACATACACACGGTTCTTCGGGTCAATATAAAACGTCAGCGCAACCGTCTTATCGACAGGGTCAAGCTCGGGCACCGGTTGCACTTCGGCAAAAGCATAACCCTCCTGACCCAGTGCCAGCTTTAGAAAATCAACACTTTGACTAATGGAACGCTGCGAGTATATCTGTCCGCTACGGACCTGCAGATAAGGACGCAAAGCGGCCTCTTCCAGAATTAAATCACCCGCCAGACTGACCTCGGTAATTCTGAATTCATTACCTTCATTAAGATTGACGGTAATAAAGACGCTTTTCTTATCAGGTGAAACAGCTACCTGAGTCGAATCAATTGCGAAATCGGCGTAGCCGCTATCCATATACATGGAGCGAATAATTTCGAGATCGCCCGACAGCGCCTCACGCGAATAGAGATCATCTTTGCGAATCCAAGAGAGCCAATGTGGCGTGCGCAACGCAATATTCTCGAGGATGTCATCATCGTCATAAATCGTATTACCTACAATATTTATCTGACGAATCTTGGCCCGCTTACCTTCTTTAATAACGATTTGAATATCGACTTTGTTGCCCGGCAACTCAACTACTGTGCTCTCAACCTGAGCGGCATACTTACCACCACTGTAGTACTGATCCAGCAACGATTGCTCAACCTCATCGAGCACCGATTGATCAAAAATACGTCCGGTTTTAAGACCAATCTTAGCCAACGGCTCTTCCAGGTCTTCAGTTTTGATGTCTTTATTGCCTTCAATACTGAAAGACTCAATAGAAGGTCGCTCGAGAACAGTGATAACAAGCGTATCACCATCTCTGAAAAGCTTTACGTCACGAAAGAAACCAGTATCAAAGATTGCGCGCATCGACTCCTGAACACGCAACGGTGTGATCTCGTCACCAAGGTTTACCGGAAGGTAATTAAAGAGCGTGCCTTCGGAAATACGCTGCAGGCCTTCAACGCGAATATCACGCAGAATAAACTCATCGGCTGCCAGCAGCGACGAACTGCAGGCAAGCAGGCATAACGCCAGCAGCGCTCGTGCAAAACCCAGCCGACTGTTGTGTGAGAACTTCACGTATAACTCAAATCACTAATAACAGAAATCAAAAGAAGCGCGATAAATCATTGTAAAACGCGAGCGACATCACGAGCAGCAGCAGAGCAATACCAATTTGCTGCCCGATTAACTGGACACGCTCCGACAAGGGCCCGCCCTTCACCGCCTCGGCAAGCTGATACACAATCTGCCCGCCATCAAGGATGGGCACAGGCAGGAGGTTCAGGATCCCAAGGCTAATACTGACAATCGCAAGGAAATTTAGAAATGGCGCAAAACCAATACGGGCAGAATACCCCGCATACTCAGCAATGTTAATCGGACCACTGATATTTTTTACAGAAACATCACCGGTAAACATACGCCCGATCATCTTTACGGTTAGCGAAGACATCGACCAGACTCTGGCGACGGACACATTGAATGAATCAACAATGCCATACCGTTGATTTGCTGAGAATTTTTCGGCGAGTCCAGCCGGAGGCTCTGTTGCCATGCCAATCCGGCCGATCGTTTTGCCGGCATCCTCGACGCTACCAGCAACGGCAACAAGCGTCATCATTGTGCCGCTTCGCTCTAGCTGCATCTCAATTGACTGCTCAGGACGCGCACGCACGTAGTTCACCCATTCAGGCCAACTCGTTATCACGACACCATCTGCAGCAACAATCAAATCGCCTGCCAACACGCCAGCCTGCTCTGCCGGACCACCGGGTGTAACTTCACTCACCAGTGCCGGGATCACGGGCAACCAGGGTTTCAGGCCCAGAACGTCGAACAACTTGCCCGGTTCAGTCAGTTCACTGATAC
>CBDTTT010000090.1:0-6470 GCA_965363345.1 uncultured Chromatiales bacterium | reverse complement strand
AAGCTCTGATTAAAAAATGCCTGAGCGACATCGGGAAATTTGTGTGCCTCATCGACAATAACGGCTTCACAACCCGGCAACAGTTCGCCAAAGCCCTCTTCCTTGAGCACCAGATCAGCCATAAGCAAATGATGATTCACCACCACGATATCGGCAGACAATGCTGCCTGACGCGCATTTAGCAGGTGACACTCTTCGTATAACGGGCAATCACTGCCGAGACAGTTATCAAGAGTGGATGTCACCAAGCGCCAAACCGGAGAGTCCTCAGGAATATTCTTTACCTCGCCGATGTCACCAGCACGGGTACGTCGCGACCATTGATCGAGCTTTTGAAGCTGCCCGCTCAACAAGCCCGACTCGGAATTCGCACCGTCATTCAGCGCAAGCTCCATACGATGCTTGCAAAGATAGTTTGCCCGGCCTTTGAGTTGCCGCACCTTAACAGGACGACCCAGCGCTCGGGATACCGTTGGCAAGTCGCGATGGTACAACTGATCCTGCAGGGTCTTGGTGCCGGTAGAAATCACAATACGCTGACCCGACAGAAGTGCCGGGATCAGATAAGCCATGGTCTTGCCGGTACCGGTGCCGGCCTCAACGACCAGATCATTCCCAGTTTGCAACGCATCTGTGACCGCCTGAGCCATATCCAACTGGCCTTCACGGGGCGCAAAGCCTGTGAGGCTCTCACGCAAAGGGCTATCAGGCCCTAGATAGTGGTCAATATCCTGGTTCATACAATACGGTGATTATGTTGGGTCTACTGTGCGCTGCGGGTCATGAAAGACTGATGATGCCGCAAGCCGGAGCGAAGTAACAGCAAGAAGTGACGGAGAAACGAATATTCACCGGTCGGTGAATTTACTCTTCGAGAATATACTCGATAGCCAGTGGGGTACCGGCATCAGCTACGCGGCCCAGGCCGATAATGCCACGACCGCTTAGAACAGCAGAATCACGACGCAGATAGATTTCCTCAGCACCCTCAGGATTCAAGAAAGTACCATTCGTGCTTTGATCAATAAGCTCGTAATGAGTGCGCTTCAACTCAATACGGGCATGAAGTCGAGAAATAAGGTTGCCCTTAATTGTGACATCGGAATCATCGGCGCGCCCCATAGTTACACTGCGCATCTTATCTTCCGCGAGCACCACTTCCTGCCCCTGAAAACGCAAACGCAACTTGCCCGCCTTCTTAATGGGCGGAAGCGAACTACTCATCTCCGGCACAACGCTGGTGTTGTCATCCTGAGACCACAACACTTCATACATCGCGACCTCACCGCTCTGACCACGCAACGTCACCATACCAATCTGACGCACCCGCTCTGTCCAGTCGGCGCCAAGACGCTCAAGGGTATCAGCGGTAATAAGGATTTGTCGTGCCTTAGCCTGTGAAGTCAGTCTATTAGCAGTGTGCACGGCAGCACCGAAAACATCTTTATTCTCTACAACTACGGAGCCAAAGTGACAACCGATACGGATGTTAACCCGCACCGAACTATTTTCCAGAAGGCTATGGTCACTAATGTTCGATTGCATGGCACTTGCGGCCATCATCGACTCCCGAACGGTGTCGAAGGTGGCCATCACTTCGTCACCCATCGTCTTAATAACGGTGCCGCCGTTCTCTACCGTAGCCTGCTTCATCTGCTCGACAGCGGCTTGCACAGTCTCCCGCGCAATGTCATCGCCCAAAGACTCATAGAGCTGGGTACTGCCGACAACGTCGGAAAATAAGATGGCGAGTTCTTGTTCGGTACCCATGCTCTGTTCGGCGTTTAACCCATTAAGTTAAATAGTAAATTCATTATAGGACATACACATGAATAAATACCCGATTTCGCAGCTTGCCGATAGCGACTGCTTAACAAAAACAGCAGCAGCAGCGTCTATACAGAATAGAGCCGCAGCAAAGGGTTACTTTTCGACAACAATATAAGCTATCCACCCGGCATCAGCTTCGCCGCGCTCTTCAGGCTCAAATATGCCATTACCATCGCCATCCTCATCAGTACCCTCCCAGTAAACCGTTGATTTACTAAAGCCTGCCTCAACCAGTAGCTCCCTGACCTCTGGCATCGTCCAGAGTCTCCAGTGATAGCTAAAAGCCTTATTGAGCTTCGACTTATCCGGAAAATTGAAATGGATATGACAAACGTACTCAGCGGTTATGGGGTAATAATGCTTCTGATGCCAGACATAGGTAAAGTCGTCGTGCTTCGTCTTCTCCTTCATTTCTTCGAAGGCTTCTGAGCCACCGTAGATATCCAGAAAAAACAGGCCGTCATCTTTAACATTTTCGAAAGCGACCTTAAAATAAGCCAGCAAATCCTGACGGGTATGAAAGCACCAGTAGCTAAAGTTTGATGCGCCGAGAATATCGGCAGCCTCAGTCGGCGTATTCAGCACATTGCCTTCGATCATACTGACGCGTGCCTGCTCTTCGGGGCTTAGCTTACTCAGACGATTATCACGCCCCCATTGCAGAGTCTCTGCATCGAGATCGATACCAATCGCGGTGAACTCACTACCCTGCCGCGCCCATTCGCAAGTAGCGCTGGCAGTACCGCAAAAATCTTCGCGAAACAAATGCGCCTCGCGGCCTGTGATTTCTTTGAATGTCTTTCTGAAAAAGCTTACTTCCTCTTCAACATTCTGTACGGCTTCTTCGTAAAGCTCGTGCTTGTCGGCACTCTCAGCCATAGTAAGTTGCTTGTTCAGGTCTGTTTCGCGAACTGCCATGCTGCTTGTTCCCCTATCGCCCGTGGTGCACCGCGTAGTGTTATCACTACGTATGGTCGGATGCTTCTAAGGCATCTCTATTGGCTCATTGTTATGCGGCTAAAACTTATTAGCAAGTCAACTTCATTCAGCTGCCTGCATAAGAGCTGCAGTATCTGCTAATTGATGTAACTCATCCGGCGTTTTAACTGCCGCCAGTTCGCGGCGCCAACGCCGTGCCCCTGCCGAACCTGCATATAAACCGGCCATATGACGGGTAATATGGTGCATCCTCGTATAGCCCATCAACTGACTGGCAGCATAATCTGCCATCGCATGCACTGCCTCTGCGCGGTCGGGCAATGCTGCTCCATCAATAAACTGATTCTGTAATTCAGCCAATAGATAAGGCTCCTTATAAGCCTGCCTGCCTATCATCACGCCATCCACGAATTGGAGCTGCTCTCCCGTGACGGCTGCATCGCGCACTGCACCATTGACAATAATTCTGAGGCTGGGGTATTCACGTTTAAGCTGCGCAACGACCTCATAGCGTATCGGCGGGATATTAAGATTTTGTTTCGGACTCAAGCCGCCAAGCACAGCCTTTCGGGCATGCACGATAAACATTTCGCAGCCGGCTGCTGCAACAGTTGACGTAAAGCCCGCCAGAAACTCAAAGCTATCATTGCAGACTTCACCGTCATCGATACCAATACGATTCTTAACCGTTACCGGAATCTTAACGGCTGCATTCATCGCGGCGACACATTCAGCCACCAGATCGGCCTGCCCCATAAGACAGGCGCCGAACGCGCCTGAACGCACCCGATCACTCGGGCAACCGACATTGAGATTTATTTCGTCGTAACCGTATTGCTCTGCGACCTTTGCAGCAGCAGCCAATTTATCGGGTTCATTGCCACCCAATTGCAAGGCCACCGGGTGCTCTGCTGCATCGAAGGCCAGATGCCTATCGGGATCACCATGGACAATTGCATTAGCATTGACCATCTCTGTGTACAGACGCACACGCGGCGCAAGCAGGCGCATGAAATAACGGCAGTGTCTATCGGTACGCTCCATCATCGGAGCGACTGAGATCAGAGTCTGCTCGAGCTCCGGCAGACGATGTGTTATTGCATCAGCCATAGCTATATACCTTGTGCCGTTTCAGCCGCAAGAAAACGGACCACTTCCCGCAGCGCTTCTGTAGCATCTGCTCCATTTGCAACGGCATTGCGATAAACAACAAGCTGCCGATCGGAACTCGAACCACGCTGAATAATTATTCGCGCATGCTCAACCTCTGCGAGACAACCCAGAGCTTCCGCATCTTCAGCAATCAGTTCCAATATTTCCTCGAGCAACTGAGGGAACGGCACAACCTTGCCTTTCGCAAGGTCAAGCAAGCCATCATCAAAACCATAGCGCATTGCACGCCAACGGTTCTCATCCAACAACATCGGGTTGTAGATACGCCACTGCTGATTCGCCAGACGTAAACGATAGAGCATCCGTAACAAACACGATGACAATGCGGCCATACACAAAGCATCTTCGATATTGGTACAGACATCGAGCACACGTGTCTCTAGCGTCGGATAACGGGCACTCGGGCGGATATCCCACCAGACCATCGTGCCATCTTCGATAATTCCGGCGTTTTTCAACACATCAAGATGCCGTTGATACTCCGCATAGCTTTCAAATACAGGCGTTACCCCGGTCCGCGGCAAAGCATCAAAGACCGTAAGCCGATAGGAGCGAAGACCCGTATCCTGGCCCTCCCAGAACGGCGAAGAACTGCTCAGCATTAGCAAATGCGGCAAAAAGTAGCGCATTTGGTTCATCAGATCGATGCGCAATTCATCATCATCAATGCCGACATGAACATGCATTCCGCAGATCAGTAAGCGCCGAACCGCTGCCTGCATCTCCATTTCAAAATTTGCATAGCGCTCGCGCTCGGTGTGTTTTTGCTCTGACCAAATAGCAGAGGGATGAGTCGATGCTGCTATAGGCGCCAAGCCATGACTTGCAGCAACATCAATGATCACGCGACGCAAATGACTCAGGTCCTCTCTGGCCTCCGCAATGTTACTGCAAACTTTGGTACCGACCTCCACCTGCGAGCGCAGGAACTCAGGAGTAATCTGCTTACCCGATAGCTTCTGGCATTCATCGAGCAACGATGCCGGAGGGTCATTCGCCAACTCCAGAGTATTCGCATCGACCAGCAGATACTCTTCCTCAATACCCAGTGTGAAAGTTGGTTCAGTCGCCATGTCTGCCCGCCTCATGTCGGGTAAATAGTTTCGGGTCGGCTAGCAGCGGTTTAAGAACTGCCGCCAAAATACCTGCCCACTGCTCCGCACCTTCAGGATGAGCAATCAGGTCCTGCCTCAACTCGACAGCCACATGAGGCAAGCCTTCTAGCTCGGCATGAGTATCAAGCGTGTAATCTTCGGGGTGACGACCCGAATAAGGCTGATTGTCGCCCACTTCAAATGACTGCAACGCACGTAACTTATTAATCATCGGCTCCGCGAGGCGTCCATCCTTATCCCACAGTATTCCGCAATGCCAGGGGCGATGATAGCCATCCATTTCCGGAGTAAAACTGTGAATCGCAATAAGCGCGGGATAGGCGCTAAGAGAACGCAATTTCTCAAGGCCTGTGGCAACTGCCTGATGATACGGTTCAAATATCTCGCTCACCCGTTGCCGACGCGCCGCCTGACCTAAATCCTGATTGCCAGGCACCGGATGCCCATCACTGTAATCAGGAAATGCATGTCGATGGCTCAATGGACGATTGCAATCGATCACCAAGCGGGAGTAATTCGCGAAAACAGCGGGCAAATTCAGCTTAGCGGCCAAACGCCGAGTAACCTCGCCCGCGCCAATATCCCAACCCACATGTTGCTGCAATACCTCTTCGGGGAGACCAAGCTGCCCCAAACCATGGGGAATGCGATTGCTCGCATGATCACAGACCAGCAATACCGGATAGGCGGGAACCAGGCACTCGAGCACATCAAAAGCCGCTGGCTCTATATCGCTCAGCAAGGGTGCGGGAAGGTCATTCTGACCAGACAATGCGGTATCAAGCAGGACAGACATTCAAGACTCTCGAAAACCATAAAAAGGATGTGGTACATGGTGTATCTGAATTATATACAGGTCAGCCATCTAAACCAGCGGTCACCGCTCTTCTATAGATCGCGCATGACACCGGGACTCAGTTCACGGATAATCAAAGGCTAATATCAGATACTAACGACCATTATAGATGGAGCAGAGTTCATGGCTAAACAGGGCATTCTTGTCACCGGCGGCGCCGGCTATATCGGCAGCCACGTAGTTCGCCAGCTTACCGAAGCGGGTGAAAGAGTTGTCGTGCTCGACAATCTCTCTACCGGATTTCGCTCTGCCGTTCTCGGTGGCGCCTTTTACGTTGGTGAAACGGGCGACAAAGCGCTGGTCACAAAACTACTTAATGAACATGAGATCGGTTCTATACTGCATTTCGCAGCTCACACCATCGTGCCAGAGTCTGTTTCTGATCCGCTAAAGTACTACGGCAATAACACCTGCTCTACCCGCAATCTACTTGAATGCGCCAGAGATGCAGGTGTAAGTCATTTCATATTTTCCTCGACGGCTGCCGTCTATGGCATCCCGCCCGGCGGCAAAGCTGCCGAAGATACAGCCACCTCGCCCATCAACCCCTACGGCAC
>CBDTTT010000089.1:0-6478 GCA_965363345.1 uncultured Chromatiales bacterium | reverse complement strand
GCAGACTTAACTTAACCCCACAAAGAATCCGTCATTAATAGTATTAATTCAAGAAGTTAACTATGAGCTCTACCAGACCTATTCGCGCCCTGCTCCGCGGGCTTGAAGTACTCCACGTTCTAAACCGCCACAACGGTGCGACAGTTTCAGAGGTTGCGAGCGCAATCGACCTGCCGCGTACAACGACCTACCGTATTTTAGAAACACTTTGCACCGCGGGCTACGCTTACCGGGCGGCCAGCGATGATCGCTATCGATTAACGATTCTGGTGCGCGGCCTAAGTGATGGCTTCGACGATGAGGCATGGGTTACGCAGATAGCTCGCCCATACCTCTACGAACTATGCCGGGAACTGGTATGGCCAGTTGCCATAGCAACACTCTCAGGTAGCAGTATGTTGGTTAGACAAACGACCGACCACAAAAGCCCACTCGCTGTTGAGAAGCGCGGACCGGGCTTTCGTGTATCGATAATGAACTCTGCTTCCGGTTTGGCTTATCTGGCATTTTGTCCCAAAGAACAACGCGACAACCTGCTGGATGTGCTGGCCAATTCAAAACAAACTGAAGACCAGCCAGCTAAAAACCGCAACAAGGTATACGAAGGACTTGTTGAAACACGCAAGCGTGGTTTTTCAATGTGGAAGCGCTCACGCCGCGTTGCTGACGAAACCAGTTTCTCTGTACCGGTAATGGCGGACGAACGCTTACTCGCGGTTCTAACACTTCGCTTTGCCAGCACGGCGCTGACTGAAGCTGAAGCCATCGACAAGTTTGTACCGAAGCTACGTGGCGTTGCACAGAGCATTGCGACAGACTTCACGCGACAACAGGACAACGAGCCTTTGCCTATGGTGAGCCAATAACACCCTCCCCGAAGCTAAACACTCGCAACCCTCGCTTACCCCTGATAACCAAGGCGTTGTCGGGGTACCTGACTTGTCAATATCACACTGCCAAGCAAGTCGAACAAGTTTAGGAGGTAGCTAGTCTGAACTAAGCTTAGTTGCCTGACGATTATCAGCAATAGATGCGATCTTCCAACCGTCCGCACCTGCTACCAGCAAGTAGGTTTCGGTGAACTCACTGGTCTTGGCGTCAGTCTGCCCTTTTCTGAGTGACACTGTAGTGGTCCGCACCCATACAGTCGCGATATCGCCGAATGACTCGGCATTCAGCACCTCTATATTCCGCGTGTAGCTCTCGCTGGAAGCCAATATCACAGGAAGAATCATTGACCAATAGTCGACCAGCGGAGTAGTGAGCTTGCTCGGGTCCACGCCATCATGCACTGCACTCAACGTAAACTGAACACCTCCGGTGGCCAAATGTTCTACAGCAGCAGTTTTATCACCTGCAGTAATCGACTCGTTGAAACCTTTGACTGCGCTCACCGCATCAGCACCCGTGTCCGCCCAAACCGCCGTTGTAAAGAATAATATAAATAGTGGGGCCAGCGATTTTAAAGTTATGGTTGCGAACAGTTTCATTGTTTTCACTCCAGTGAATTACATATCTATACATTATCTATAAATTAACAGGTTTCATTTCACATGAGTGTTAACAGTTGGTAAACGCAGCACAATACGCAATTGTCGCAAAGGTCTCCCAGGAGGACATATTTTACGACGCATTGCTCAAGCCTTAGGAGTGAAGCATACCCCCCTGACAGGCCTACTCAGACCCCCTACTCAGGTCTAAATAAAAATGGCACAAAAAAGCCGGCAACAAAGCCGGCTTTTTTGATCTTACCTGTAATGCCAGACTATCAACGGAAAACAGGTTTCACCGGAGCATCGAGACCTGTCTCAGCTTTACAGTTTGCAATGATCTCTTCCATAGGAGGACCATTGTTAAACATAGGCAGGTCGCCAACACGTGCGTTACGAATCTCATCGCGCATTGCTTTAGTTGCAGCTTCATCAACCGCACCATCAGCAATGACAACACCGTAGTCTTTAGCACCTTCAACAGTACCAAGACTGCGCTTAACGTCGGCAAGCACCAGAGCAGCATCACGCTCGAGCGGATCGCCCCAGCCACCACCACCCCAGGTGTCGAAGTAAAGGACATCGCCTTCTTTAACTTTAATGTCATCACACTTCGAAGGCAGAATCTCTTCGGTACCATCGGCACGGACCAGACGTTTGGTAGAACGCTGACCTACCTGACCGCCCAAAACGCCCCATGGATAAATGAGCCAACGCTCATCATGGATGCCGATATGGCCATCAACGAGGAAGCGATACGCCACACTCAGACCGTTACCGCCGCGATGAAAACCAGCACCACCTGAATCAGGAATCGTCTGATACTGCTCAATGCGCAGCGGGAAGTATGATTCGATAAACTCATTAGGTACGTTGGTGAAGCCAGGCCATAGTGAGTGACCATCTGGCCCATCACCTGACGGACGACCCGGAATACCACCGAAGCCGATCTGGAACAACTGGAACCACTCGCCATCTTTGCCTTCACGGGTATCGTAACCGGCATAGAACAAATGCGGTGAATCAGAGAATCCGGCAGCATTCAGCATCTGCTCAGGAGCACCCTGACCCAACAAAGCGCCCAGAATATCGAAGATACGACCCAGAGCATGGGTACGACCAGAGATAGCAGCAGGGAACTTAGGCTTAAGTAGGGTGCCTTCAGGAATATTCACCTCAACGAGGTCATAGAACCCATCGTTAAACACGATATGCGGATCAACGACGTTAATAGTGAATGAGCCGAAGAACATCTTGAACATATCTTCATTCAGATAGAAGTTCACAGAACTCTGTGCCTGAGGATCGGTGCCATCAAAATCGAAATGAGCAATGTCGCCTTCGCGCCACATTGTACATTTGATCTTGTATGGTCCCATGCCCATGCCGTCATCACATAGATAATCTTCAAAGACGCGCTTCTCTTCCGGAATAAAGTTCTGAATAATGAACTTCATTGCCTTGTAGTTGCGCTCAAGCATGATATCCATGGTGCTATGGAATACGTCGTCACCGAAACGCTCGGCCATTTCGATACAACGTCTCGATGCTGTATTACATGCAGCAACCAGAGCATTGAGATCAAAACGGTTCCACTGTGGCGTACGGACGTTATGCAGAATCAGCTCAAGAATATCTGACTGCAACTCGCCTTTCTTGTAAAGCTTCAGCGGCGGAATGCGAATGCCTTCCTGATAAATAGTAGTGGCTTGAATGGGGATAGAACCCGGCACCATACCGCCATTATCAGACATATGACCAAACATCGCTGTCCATGCAATGTGACGACCATCTTTAAAGACAGGCACCAAGAACAACCAATCCGGCAGATGGGAAACGGCCGCATTACACATGTAAGGATCGTTAGTCATGATGATGTCACCTTCTTCGACATCATCGTTATAGGCTTCCATGAAAGGACCGATGAATGAGCCGAACTGACCCACAACCATCTTGCCTTCTTTGTTAGCAATCATCGGGAAGCAGTCACCCTGCTCACGAATACCCGGTGACATAGCAGTACGAAAAACCACTGCGTCCATCTCAACTCGTGCGTTCTTCAATGAGTTTTCGATAATGTCGACAGTTACACCCTCTACGTCGAGTTTCTTTAGAGGAGTATTGTTAGTTTGAATAATTTTTGCTGGCATGATTTTGTCTCCCCTTATTTCGCCGGTTTAATCAGCAGGTTGCCAACTTTATCTACCGTGGCAGCATAGCCAGGCAGAATTACAGTCGTTGAGTCCATTTCACTCACGATACAAGGACCCGGAATTACGATACCTTCGTGCAATTTGCCACGAGAGTAGATGGGTGCCTCATGAGATGAACCTTTGTAATAGATTTTTGAAGCGTGAATCAGGCAGTCTTCAAGACTTGCACCGGCAGTACCAACTTCACCGGCAGCCAATTCAGCGCCACGAGCCTTAACAACAGCACGAATCATAAGGATCTCATGACCGTCATCCAGCTTGAAGGTAAACAGCTGTTGGTGCTCATCATCAAACTGATCAGTCACAAATTTAATGCCATTCTCTTTCAGCTCATCACTGGTGAACTCGAGAGTAAGACTAAAAGCCTGGCCCGCATATCGAAGGTCAGCCTGATAAATCACTTCATGCTCAGATTCGGGGATTCCGTCAGCAACAAGAGATTCGCCTGCACGAATGCGTAATGCATCCAGATCAGCAAGTAGCTCCTCCATAGACACCTCACCAGCCATCTTGATGTAGGTGCGCGTCGCTTCATCCTGAACCTTCGTGGTCGCATCACCGTATGCACACAGCACACCCGGACCCGGCGGGATAATTACAGGCCATGCATTAGTCAGTATGCCCATCGCATTCGCATGCAAAGGTCCGGCACCACCAAAACAAACCAGCGCGAAGTCGCGAGGGTCATAACCCTGCTCAACCGACACTAGTCGCAAAGCACCAAACATGGATTCATTAACCACGCGAATAATGCCTTCCGCTGCTTCCATCAAACCGATATCCAAAGCATCAGCAACTTTCTGGACTGCTTTTTCTGCGGCTTCTTTGGAAATCTCCATAGCACCGCCGAGCTGAACATCGGATGGCAGATAACCCAGTACGACATTGGCATCACATACCGTCGGCTCTTCGCCGCCTTTCATGTAAGCCGCAGGGCCGGGAACAGCACCAGCAGATTCAGGACCAACACGTAAAGCACCTGTCAGTTCCGGCACGAAGGATATCGAACCACCGCCCGCACCAACGGTACGAACGTCTACTGAGGGAGCACGAACCCTAACGTCGCCAACGAAAGTTTCGCGACGAACACGGGCCTTAGAATTTTGAATAAGCGCTACGTCAGTTGATGTGCCACCCATGTCGAACGTAAGGATGTCATCAAAACCTGCACGACTGCAGAAGTAGATAGCACCTGCAACACCGCCGGCAGGACCTGACATCAGCAGGTTAACCGGTGACTCAGCAGACGCACGACCTGAAGCAAGTCCGCCATCACTGCGCAGAATAGACAACAGGATGTCATCACCCATGCGTTCTTTCAGCGCGGCTTGCAGGTTGTTCACGTACTTCGCCACTTCAGGACGCACATACGAGTTAACAACTGTGGTTTCGGTGCGCTCGTATTCCTGCATTTCAGGAACCACTTCACTCGAGATAGAGATCGGCGTATCACCAAAAATCTCTTTCGCAATTACCTGAGCCTTCTGCTCATTCTCGCCATTGATGTAGGCATTGATGAAGCAAATTGTTAATGCTTCAACCTCACCCGTGGCATGCAGAGTTTTGAGGTCTTCGCGCAACTGAGCTTCATCAAGCTCACGCACGATATTGCCGGTGGCATCCATGCGTTCTGCTGCGCCGATGGTCAACTCCAGAGGAGCAAGCAACGGACTCTTGTTAAAAGTAACCCAGCCGCCGAGACCACCCGGGCAGAATGAACGAGCTACCTGCAGTGTGTGCTCGTAACCTTTGGTGGTTACCAGACCTACTTTGGAGCCTTTCTTCTGCAGCACGGCGTTAGTTGCAACGGTAGTACCGTGCATGACGCGCTTGATCTGTTTTGGGTCAATGCCGGACTCATCACAAATTCGGGCAACGCCGTTAAGCACGCCTATAGATGAATCTTCTGGGGTTGAAGGAACCTTAGCGGTAAATTTCTCACCGGTTTCCTCGCTGATTAAGAGTAGGTCGGTAAATGTACCCCCGACGTCTACACCAAGACGGTAGCTCATGCTTTCCTCTCAAGATTTCAAGTTTTAAATCCAAAGCGCAGTGACAAGTCAGACAAACTGACCCGTTGCTGCGAAACCCTTAAATCACCGATCCAAGGCATAATTATTATTACTATTCAGACCGGCTTACAGCCCACCAGTTTTATGCAAAACTCAACTGGCAGCTTTGTAATCCTCTGCGACCTGCGGAAAGATGCCGGCTTTCGGCAACATAGCAGGAACGCTTGTTTCTAACTGCTCTTCCAACCAAGCGCTCGTCTCAATAATCTTATCGAGAGAAACACCTGTTTCAACACCTATACGATCCAGCATATACAAAAGATCGTCTGTCGGTATGTTTCCTGTCGCGGCAGGCGCAAACGGACAACCGCCGATACCACCGATACTGGCATCCAAAGAATCTACCCCTGCATTTACTGCAGCCATCGCATTCGCAATACCCGTATTACGGGTGTTGTGAAAATGGAAACGCAATGGCAGCTCAGGATACTTATCCTTTAAAGCGCCAATCATCTCAGTTACCTGAGTGGGCACGCCAACACCAATACTATCAGCAATTCCTAACTCTACAGGTTCTGCGCCAACAATCTGATCCGCAATATCCAGTATGCGCTGCAAAGGCACCTCGCCTTCAAACGGGCAACCAAATGCCGAAGAAATCATCACATTTGCGCGGACGCCCTCTTTATGAGCTTCAGCAGCCATCTCATTCCAGGCATCAATTGAGCCCTGAATGGGAGCACCATTATTACGTTGATTGTAG
>CBDTTT010000088.1:0-6499 GCA_965363345.1 uncultured Chromatiales bacterium | reverse complement strand
CGACTGGGTGTTAGGCATTCCACGAATCCAGATTCCAACCGCACCGATATATCTCGCGAGCCATGCTTATTACTCCGAACGCCCGTGGCTTGCCTATTGGCAAGAAATGATCGGTGATACCGGCGCAGCTGGGTTTTGTGATGGAGCTCCATACCTGCTCCCAGAGAATGATGGTGATGGGCCGACATATGCTGCGCCCTGGGTGTTGGATATCCCGGGAGAAGGTCAGAAAGTATTGATGCAGCGTAATGTGGGCGCGACTATCGGGCTGTATCCGGATACAGCATTTTTAGTAACGGCTGACAATTGGTACGCGGAGTGTATTCATCCATCCGAGTCGCCGGAAAGCTGGGGCGGGATTGCGTGGGGCGGGTTTCGGGTGGTTTCTCCCCAAGGCACAAGCTACTCGTTTGATGTGGTTTATGGCGTGATGCCGGGCGAAACGGGCCAGGGCGCCTTCGGCGGGTGGATCGAAATAACCCCTAGCAAAATTGAAGATGTACATGGGAATGTGCTGGGCTACGAGTACATCAATTCTCTATACAACCAATATGGATATCAGGCATCGCAGCTGCTGTATCGGATTGTTGGCTATACCCCTGACGGTGAGATGGATGGTCGCGCCGTGCAGTTTACTTATGATCCCTACTTTTCTTATGACCCCTATAACTTCCGAAACTTCTATGGCTGGAAGCATTCATTGGCGAGTGTTTGGGTTGCCGATCCGGAGAAGCCGGGTTCCGCCAACACAAATGACCCAAGAAGAGTAAGTTATACGGCGACCCCGGATGTTTTTGGCAACTTGCTTGAGACGGTTATGTTGCCGGAAGGATTGGCATGGCATTTTTCCAGTGATGTGAACGGAACACGAGTATTTTTGCCGAACGGTACTGACCACAGTCCCTTGGTTGCGATAGCTCGGGTAACGTTGCCGACAGGCGGGGTGATCGACTATAACTATCACGTTGGTGATAGCACGGCAGAAGTTTGGCGCCCGGCCCGTCTGGCTGCACGCACAGCTTCCGGTCCTGATGTCTCCACCGCCACATGGCGATATGACTACTCATTGGCAAACCATTTGGAACTGACCTCAATTACCGACCCGTTCGGAAAGGTCGACGCTTATGAGTTCTATGAAGGTAGAGAAACTTATGTGACCGAGTTGCTGAAGGGGCTATACGGTGGTTGGAACTATGGCTATCCCCTTGATAATGGTGCCTATATGGGGCGTATGCGTAAGCATCAGATCGTATCGCCAGATATCGGCATATTGCTTGAAACCGCTCTAAGCTGGGGTTCGAGGCCGAACATAGGTCTTCTGGCTTATGGTTATCAAAATTACAGTGCTTACAACTTTGGGACCGTGGGGAACTACAACACTCGTCCGCCCGTGCCGCTTCAGACCACGGTAAGTAATCGAGAAACGGGGGTCGTGTTTAGTTCCAACATTGAACTGACGGACTACGATCAATACGGTCACCCACTATTTGTAACTGAGATAGGTGTCGATGGATCAACAGGGCTGCCGGTTTCCCGGAGGCTTGAGTTCGAGTATTTCAATCAGCTATCACCCTGGATCAATGGTTTCGTGTCGCGGGAATACCTTGAGGGAGCAGGCCCGATAACGCGTAGCTATTTTTCTAATGGGCTACTAAAAATACTGGATGAGTATGGTATTCAGAATCACTACGAATACCATGCAAATGGAGAGCTTTGGAAGCGCATGTGGAGCCGGAATGGTGCTTTGTATGAGCATCGCTATGAAAGCTACAAACGAGGTGTTGCGCAACATGAATACCTACCTGAATCTGTAGAACTGCATAGAGTTGTATTTGATAGCGGTCTTATTGGCTCTGAAACGGACGCCCGAAACAATACTTTCTACTATCAATATGATGGTTTGGGCCGCACGCTATCTGCAGATTACCCCGGTAATACGGCTGCTCCGTTGGCAATCACTTATAGCAATGAAATGCCTCAACATGTCGAACTGGTGCGGGCTGATTATAAAGCTAAGCTATGGCTAGATTCATTTGGGCGAATTGTTAGAAGTGTCAAAGAAGACATTCAGAACCCCACATCGAAGAGTTTCATTTTGGCCACTTATGATTCAATTGGCCGTCCTTCCTGGGAGTCTTCGCCGGTATTTAATGAGACTGAAGCAATTAGCACTGGCACACGATATACCTATGATCTTTTGTCACGACTGCTGACACGTCAAAACGCAGCTACAGGTGCAATCACAAAGTTTTGCTATTCCTCACTATGTGCGGTGGCGAGCGACTACTCGCCTCCTCTAATAAATGGGTACTTAGAAACAGATCCACGAGGGTACTTAACGGTGCGTGAGTATCGTTCCTTCGGTAGACCAGAGACTTCTGATTTGATGGAAGTGAGTGTTCAGGAAACGTTGGCATCAGACTCCAATGCTGCAAAATTTGTCGATACCTACTACGAGCGAAACAGCCTATCGCGTGTTGTAACGATGGCTCAGGGAAACGTGCGCAGAGCATATGTGTATGACTCAAGAAACCTTTTAGTTCAGGAGATTTTTCCCGAGGCAGAACCGCTTGTGCATGAGTATGACGAGGTCGGCAATCGAACGAAGACCACTCAGGCATACCGCACCACTGCATATCGCTTCGATGGTCTAAATAGAAGAACTGCGGTTGTGTATTCTGATCGCACATCTGCAGTTCAATATGGCTATTTGGAAAACGGATTCCTTAGCAGCGTCGCGACTGACTTGAGTCGCTGGGAATACGCGTATAGCCCCACGGGGCAGTTGCTTAGCGAAACTTTGGAGGTTGACGGCACATCATATGTATTAGCGTATGAATACGATACAGGCGATGCACTTGCTGCAACACTGTACCCCTCCGGAACGCGCATCAGCTATAGCGCGGACGCATTTTCCCGCCCGGGTAAGGCAGCACCCTACATCGAGGATGTTAGTTACTACGCCGATGGAGGTCTCGCCAAAATGCAGTATGCAAATGGGGTAACGACGGAGTTTACTCAGGCACAGGCTGGGTTACTTGACGGCATCAGTATTCAACGAAATACAGATGTTCTCATGGATCAAAAATATACCTATGACCTAGCAGAGAATATTAGCGGGATCACTTGGTCTGGCCTGCACCCAGCCCTCGATACGGGCTTGTCATATGACGGGCTAAATCGCCTTGTGACCGCGACCGGGCGTTGGGGCAATAGCGGAGAAATAAGCTACGACGAAACCGACAATATCGTATTTAGCTCTGTCGGTAACGATATCCAGTATGACTACGATGAGCTCACGAATCATGTGATATCTGTTGATGGTAAGACATACCAATACGATGATTTCGGCAACGTTACGCAGAATGGCCAACATGATTTTCGTTACTTTGCGACAAATCAGCTATCGATGCTACCGAGCTTGCCTGGTGATACGTATGTTTATGATGGGTTGAATAAAAAGGTGCTGGCCACTCAAGGTGGCGACAAGCTGATAACAGGGTATGGCCGCAATGGTTCACTCATGTTCAAAATAAATGCGACTCTTGGAGAGTCTACCGAATACTACTATCTAGGCGCCTATCTTGTTGCCAGCGAAAGTCGTGATGTAACGCCTACTGGTCCGGCCGATACCGATGGCGATCTTATCCCTGATCACATAGAGATTCGTAATATGACGGACCCCGCTCTTTATGACTCAGACGCTGATTATGACGGCGATGGCTTAACCAACTTTGATGAGTTTCTATACGGCACTTATGCCGATATTCCTGATACCGATGCTGATGGTATGCCGGATAGTTTTGAATATGCGTTTGGTCTTGGTCCAGTCGATTTTCGAGATGCCGAATGGGATTTCGATAGTGATGGTTTGAGTAATCGCGATGAATATCTTCATGGCACTAATCCTGCTGATGCCGATACCGACAGGGATGGGCGTATAGATGGTGAAGATCCCGCGCCACTGCTGAATCCGGTCATTGTCGTAACGCCTTTGATGCAGCTGATACTGGGAAACTTATTAAATGTACCCAACTAAACTAGCCGCAGTAATTATATTGGTGCTTGCTTCATCATCAGTTGCTTACGCTACAGACGGCATTACCTACTATCACTTCGATGTGCTGGGGTCGCCGGTATTGGCGACCGGTTCGAATGGCGAAGCCTTATGGCGCAAGCATTATCAGCCATTTGGACAGGAAGAAACCGAGTGTTATCAGGGTTGTTTAAGTGCAGAAAGTCGCTCGTTTACAGGTCATGAACGTGAAGTCGCGAGCGGGTTAGTCTATATGCAGGCTCGTTTTTATGATCCCGCAATGGGTCGTTTTTTGTCAATTGACCCCATGGCTCCAGATACCGCCGCGCCGGCATCAATTAACCGGTATGCCTATGCCCGCAACAATCCTTATAGGTATGTCGACCCGAATGGCGAAGATCCTTACTTGGTTAGCCGCACGGTCGACGGGCCCCTGATGTTTGCGTTTTCACACAACTTTGTCGTCACCAATGCCGATTATCCGGGAGATCCCCGGGGAAGAGTGTATTCATATGGTAAAACGAATTCTGGTAGAACCGGTCGGGTTACAAGTAAAACCGGGGGTTTGTCAGCAAACACGCATGCAACAGACCGGGCCTACTGGCGAAGCCTTAAATCGAATAAAGAGCAGGCACAAACATACTCCGTAAAAGTAGATGCACCGGATGCCTGGGTAGACAGGTATGCGATCGGTGTTCTTGCGACTACGCCCTATTCTGCAACTACCATTGGATCTGAGACAACAAACAGCAACAGTGCCGCTTCGGCAGTCATTAATTCCGCAACTGGTAAAGAAATTGATCCACCGGATGGGATGCGAGTTAGTCCCGGCGCAGGCGATTGGCAAAAGATTGACTTCAATTTATTCCTACGTGAAAGTCGATAGCTAAATGAGGCGGGAGCTGGCGCTATAACTATGAATACTATTAATCGATCAGATCTTGAAAAAGCCTCAGCAGATGGCTTGTTGCAGCAGAGCCAAGTAGAGCCATTATTGGCATTTCTGAAGGCGCAACAACTCAATACGCCCCAGTTTGATTTCACGCATGTGCTCTATTACTTCGGTGGATTGGTTGCTATCGGTGCCATGACTTTGTTTATGAACCTTGGCTGGGAGCGCTTTGGTGGCTGGGGCATTGTGTCCATCTGTTTGCTGTACGCCGGCATAGGGTTGTTGCTTACCAATCGTTTTCGCGACGCCGGTTTATTTATACCGGCTGGAATCTGCGCGGCCTTTGTTGTATCGCTGTCGCCACTGTCCATTTACGGACTCATGAACGCCATGGGCATTTGGCCCACGGATGCTGAGTATCCGGATTACTTCCGCAGAATCGGCATGCTCTGGATATATATGGAGCTAGGCACTCTGCTGGTTGCTGCGCTCATGCTGTATCGGTACAAGTTTCCATTTTTGTTGATGCCGGTGTCGGTGACGCTTTGGTATATGTCGATGGATATATATGAGCTATTAACGGAAGCACCATTTGCTATATCCATTGCTGAATACGGTCAGGTTTCAATGTGGTTTGGGGTGTTAATGATTCTAGGCGCCTTGTATGTCGACATCCGGTCTCGGCGCAAAATTGATTTTGCTTTTTGGCTTTATATTTTTGGCGTGTTTGCGTTCTGGGGAGGTCTGAGTTCTCAGGAGTCTGATAGTGAGCTATCAAAGTTTCTGTATTTTTTAATTAACCTCGGCCTGATTGGAACCGGTGTAATTCTAGTGCGTAAAGTATTTGTGGTCTTCGGCGCGATAGGCGCTGGTGGGTACTTTACACATTTGGCCTCTAGCGTTTTTGAGGATAGTTGGCTCTTTCCTATCGCGCTGACACTCATGGGCCTCGCTATCGTTTATTTAGGCGTTTTGTGGCAAAAGAATGAAGTTGCGATCACCCAAAAGCTGCGCAGCTATCTGCCGGCAACAATGCGAAACTTGCTAGAGAATAGTTTTTTATAGGAGTCGCAGCACTGAAGCATTCTCTATCTCAAAAACAGATGTGACGAGGGCGGCGAGCGCTATGTTCCTGCCCAGTCATTGGCCCCAGCGCTTGCCAAGCTATTTGCTGATAATGCCATCGGCTTTCAGAAACTTAACGATGTCCGCCGCCTGAGAGTTAGCAAGCGGGTGGTGGTCTGGTCGGCTCGAATCCTTCACAACTTCGGCCTTCGTCTCGATAGCCCAGACCTGCTCCTTACTCTCTTTAACAAACAGCTCGGTACGCAGCACGACCGACATTTCGGTCTCCATGTACTGCGGCTCCATATACTCGGTCAGGCGGACATCCCAGACATTAAAGTAGTAGGTTGGCCGAACTTTCCAACTGGCCTGCGGACTGCGTGATTTCACCTTGGTGGCGCTGTCCGACATATTCATGAGCTGCGTCACCAGAACTGCATCAACGCCGGATTCTTCGATGATGGCGAGAACCGTTTCGGTGTTTAGCGGCGTGGTGGTTTTCATCA